>CAZBSR010000087.1:0-5763 GCA_964494575.1 uncultured Methylophilaceae bacterium
GCGATGCTGTCACGGACCTCGAACCCCGCGTCCTCGATGCCCGCGGCCAGCCGATGCCACGTGCGGGAGCCACCAAACGCCACCAGATGGCCACCGGGTTTGAGTACTCGCAGGCACTCGGCTGCCCATGCGGTGCACCAGCGTTGGAACGGTTCACCCGCCCGATAGGCCTCCGGGACCGACACCACGGACTTGGCAGCGCCGTTGGTTCGTTGGTCTACCCTGGTGCGGATCTTGGCGTCGGCCGGCTTGAACGAATCCCACTCGCGGCCCATGAATTCGAGGCCGTAGGGAGGGTCTGTGACGACCGCGTCGACACTGCAGTCGGGGAAGGTGCGCGACGTTCCGTAGCCGAGCGAGTAGTCGTAACCGAGCTCGTCGGACGACAGCACCTCGAGGCAGTCACCGTGGTACAGCGCGACCTGATCGTCTTGGTAGTAGGGGTCGCTCACCATTTCCTCCAGGCGCTCCGGTGATAGCGGCGACGACACCGAAACCACCCCATGCTCTCTGCAGTCACGCGCCCACCCCCAGCGATTCAGCGACCACACCGACGAGATCCCGTGCGGCAGGCGGGGTGACCGCGTTGCCGGCCTGGCGTACCTGTTCGCGGCGGGAGTACGGCAACCACGAGGCCACTACGGCACCTCCGGGTTCGGGTTGTGTGTGGTGTCCGGGTGGAACTCGTCAAGCCCGCTCGGGGTGTATGCCGGATCGGCGTCGCCGTCGTGTTCCGGGTTGGTGGCGATGAGCTCCCGGTACACCTCGGCCTGGTGGCGTCCGGTCCGTCGAGCGATGATGTAGGCGCGGTTCCAGCACTCGTCGCAGGCGCTCACGACGCACCGTCCTCGAGTTTCTGGTTGACGTGTGCCGCCCACTCCTCCGCCGACTGCACGGGATGGCCACACTGGCAGCGTGATTCGGTGCCGTTGAAGAACGGGCCCTGATGCAGCACCAACGCCTCGGCACGCTGCTCACCCCCGACGAGATCCCGCACAATCGCGGCCAGGTCCAGCACTTCCTGCATCGACGCCGGCACCCGCACCGCACGCCGATACCCACACGCTGCTTTCACCCCGGCCACCAGAGCATCGACACGTGCCGCGGTCATGATGCGACCCCGAGCGATTCAGCCACCACGCCGACGAGATCCCGGGCGGCTGGCGGCGTGACAGCGTTACCCGCCTGGCGTACCTGGTCAGTGAGTGTGAGCATCAGGCACCCGCCGAATCGATCGCGCGGATGGTCGGGCACGGGTATGGCCCCACCGACTCCTCGCACATGTCGCAGAACGGGCCCAGTTCACCGCCGGCGTACGAGGGGCTGTGCAGCTCCCGCACTGCATCGAGCGCCTGGCCTTGTCGTTCCGCCAACTGCTTCGTGGCCAGCACCTCATCAGCAGCGGACAGCATGCCCAGCACCGCGCCCCGCTTGATCGCCGTCAGGGTGTCGATAGCGGGTGACTCGCCGAGCGGCACACCGTCGTCTGTTGCGTTCACGGTTCCTCCTGGATGTCTGCTCTGTGCCCTACGAGGGCGTGATGCCGGCGGATGAACGCTTGGGCGCCGTCCTGATCCGGGTATTCCGACCGCACAGGCCGACCCAACTTCTTCGCGCACTCGGCGCAAGCGACGGTGATCACGACGCCGCCTCGATTGCCTTCTTGCGGTCACTCCACATGGACAGGAGGCTCTTGCGTTGGTTGCCCAGGTCCCACGTTTTGAGGTCGGCCGCAATGCTTTCCAGCTTCTCCAGGGTCTCCGCTTCCGTGATGGCGAGCTGGAATCCTGCCGCGGCTTCCTCGGTGATCGCCGGCGGCCCATCTGGCAGTGCAGGCAACGGGTCCACGGTGAACGGGGCACGCCTGCCTCGGGTGACCGTGAGCGAGATGGTAATTCGACTCTCGATGTGAGAGAGCGCCGAGACGCGGATGCCACCAACGTCCTGGCCTCCGAACCGAACTGACGCATCCCTGTAGAGCATCATGCGCCTGCCGGTGTAGTTGGCCGCTTCCGCTCCCCATGCTGCAACGAGGATGCGGCGCACAGTCTTTGACGGCTTGAACGGGCGACCAGGGAACTCCACGAGATGGATGTTGACAGGCTGTTCGTCGCTGCCTTTGGTGACCTTTTCGACCGTCACGATGCGGGGGCCCGCAAGCATGTCCTCAGCGTTTAGCTGGTCCGATTTCGGGACCAGGGTGTCGGTGATGTCCATGGCTACGCCATCCTTCTCGCGGCGCGTCGCTCACGACGTCGCGCGTTGTACTCATCTCTGATTGCCTGGTTCCGCTCGCGGTAGTTGCGATCCGATGTCAATTTCCTGCACACCCTGCAAGCCCGTCCGGGTGCGTTCGGGTAGGTGTTGTCTTCGGTGAGCGGGTGGCCACGAAGGCAATGTGTCTTCCTGGCGTTGATCGCAGCGGGGCCGTAGGAACGGTGTACGTTCTCCCGGGGCGTGACCGCTTCTAGGTGATCAGGGTTGACGCACTTGCGATTTCGACAGAGGTGGTCGATCTGCATACCTGCCGGGATCGGTCCGACGTGATGCTCATATGACCACCGATGCGCTCCTACTGGGGCGGCGGTCCGTCCTCCCGGCGGGAATTGTCCATATCCGTACTTGTCAATCGTCCCGGTCCACTCGATGCAACCGCTGTCCACGGGCTTCGCGTACGCCTGAAAGCGCTCGATAGGAGGAGTTCGGGGACGACCCATCTTTGCCATGTCAGATCACCATCTCTTCCATGATTTGCCGTTCAGTCATAGGCATCTCGGCGGTGCGTTCGTCGTAAGTTCGTTGCATCTCTGCAGCGTTGGCCTCGAATGCGCTGACAGCCTTCACGATCGCGTCGAACCACACCTGCTGCGGGTAGATGCGTTTGACCCACAGCTTCATGCCGCCGTTGTACGAGATGAAGTCCAGCCACGCGCGACCGGAAACCAGAAGGCCACACTGGATTTGCGCCATGTGCTCGATGGGCACGCCATCTGAGAGGACGGTCTTCAGGTGTGTCTTCTGGCGCGGGCTTTTGATCTCCAAAAGTCCGTCATGACCCACCAGGCCGTCAGGTGAGAAACCAATCTTGAAGTCGCCGAAGTCGCGAACCATGAAACCGACCTCTTCGACTGGCGCATAGCATTCGGCGTACTTCTCGCGCGCATAGACTTCGCCCTCGATGCCCCTGTACATGTCGTCGGACACGAAGGTGGGTTCGGTGTATCCACTGATGCGCTCGGCCGCAAGATGGGCCGTGAGGCTTTGCGAGTCGATGTTGCTTGCCGGCTCGATGACGAGACGTCCGTTGGTGCGCGCATATTCGGCGCGTTCGGGGTGCATCGTCTTAATTTCCGAACCTCTCGCACCAATGCATGGATTGGCCAGCGGTGCTTCACATTTCGGGCAGTCGAAGTCGGCGGCGGTTTGCTTACCAATCGAGATGAGGTTGCCCACAGCCGAAGCTGTCACCATTCCGCGGCGCTGGTTGTACCACTCCTCGGACCGTTGTTCGAGGTTCGGGAGTATCTGCAGTGTCATGCGTGTACCGCTTTCAGGTCTTGGAGTGCGAACCAGCAGACGCGGCACCCCGATGTGTTGATGTGTTCGGCGATCTGTCGGGGCGTTTCCCCGTTGGGTAGTGGCACGTCTCGCACGGCTTCAGGGATGCCGTCGAGTAGGTCGTCCGCCGGTTTCCAGCGTTCGATCGCCGGCCGGTCAAAGTCGGTGCGGGGTACCCAGGAACGCTTGGTGTAGCGGGGCGTATCGGACCTCACTCGACCACCTCGGCAGCCTCGCCGGTGTACCAAGCCAGTTCCTCATCGGAGTACTCGTAATTCATCACGCGACCAGCCCCCGCAGCATCCGACGCCGCTCACGCTCGGAGTAGCCACCCCAGACCCCGAACCGCTCCTGGTGCACGAGTGCATATTCCAAGCACTGATCCACCACAGGGCACTGCACGCAGACCGCCTTAGCCTCTTTGGCCGACCCGCCCTTGTCCGGGAAAAACATGTCCCCGATGTCGACCTGCCGGCACAACCCTTCGGCTTGCCACGGGTCACGGTTGAGCAGATGTTCGATCGTTCCGATGATGGTCATGCGGCGCGCCCCTCGAATAGTCCGTGGCGGATCAGTTGGCGTTCAAGGGATTCAAATTTGATACCCATGCGTTTAGCGATGGCCTCGGCCGTGAATCCGAGGGCGCGCATCTCGGTGTACCGTTCCTCGAACGACGCCTGCGCATCTACGCCCATGTCTGGGGTTTCGTTGGGGTCGTCGATGTTGTCCCACGCCAATGGCGGCGGCCAGCCCTTGGATTGGGCACGTGACCGGGCCGACGATGAAGGGCCGGTGGTCATCGACAGTTTCCGATACAGGTCGTCAACCTTGACCGCTGTCGACGAAAGCACTTCTACTGGTGGCCGTGAGACCAGTTGCAGCACGTATGACCGGGTGTGTCCGAGCATGATGCCTTGATCGCGCAGTGACCAGCCGATGGCGGCGAGTGCTTTGAGTCGTCGCAGGGTTCCCACGGCGGGGACCATTCCGCCCGCTACAACTGTTTTCGGGATGGGAATGCTGAACACCTGCTGCTGTGTCTTGACTCGAACTGAGCCGGTGGACTTGCGCAGCCACCACACTGCCAACCCGGTTGCGTCGGAGATGGCTTGATGCCCTACCCCGCGTGCGAGTAGTAGGGCGATGCGTTCCCTGGTGGCGGTTCCGTCAACGAATCCGCGGTCGGGGTGGGCGTCGTAGTGTTTGGCGCATAAGCCTTGCCTGCGGGCTTTGTAGGGGCATTTTTCGCGGGCGCACTTCATGCCCTCACCCCGCGTTCTGCCTGGTGCTGCTTGGCGTCGGCAACCGTCTGCCTGTGGTCGTGGGGGCACCACACCGGTTTGGGGCCGACCTCGTCGTTGAATGCCTCCATAAGGTCGCAGGCGTCGTCGAGGCGGCCGGCGTGTAGGAGGGCGATCATTTCGATGATGCGGGTATCGCCAGTGCTCATGCGTTCACCGCCTGCAACAGGACGGCAGCTGCGGGGATGAACAGGGCCACGATCAGCCACATGATCGGGATGACGGTTTCGCGGATCATGACGCCACCTTCGAGGTAGCGGTGACCTTCTTCACGCGCGGTTTCCTCGCCGCCCTGGTCGGCTTCTCCGGCTCTCGAAGCCATTCCGGCGCAGCCCAATCCATCGACACCTCATCGGGCATGCGAACCGGCATGACCAGGCCGACGAAGCTGTCACCGACCATCACCCTGATCGGTTTGGCGTGCCCAAAGAAGTGCATCCGCATCCGCGAGGCCCGCGAGCCCTGCAACCGGGCGAACTTCGCCACCAGTTGCGGGTTGACGTCCATCGCTTTCGACGGCTCACAATCCGGCACCGACTCCAACAGCTTCAGCCAGCCGCGATGTGCACCGCGTTCAATTTCGGTGGGCAGGGTGAGGGTTTCGCCGCTACTGAACGCGACCTTGACCTTCAGATCGTCGGCGTCGATCGCGACTGTCGAGAGGCACTGTTTGCCCGCCCCGGCCAGTTGGGTGATCGTCTTGACCTGCCGCAGCGACAAGGCTGCCAGGAACTGGCCAGGCTCATCCAGCTCGGTTTTGGATGCGCCCAACACGAACCGGTCCGTGGCGACCGCGACGAGTTCGCTGCCTCGCGCTTCGACGTGCACCGCGTTGATGATCGGAATGTCCGGGCTGCTGTGGGCGAATAGCGCCGCTTCTTTCAGGATGCGAACCAGCTCGTTG
>CAZBSR010000088.1:0-5670 GCA_964494575.1 uncultured Methylophilaceae bacterium
CGCTGACCTCGCCGGTCGCCAGGGGGCGCTGCTGGGTGCGCTCTACATGGATATCGAACTTCCGATCCGCCAGATCATTCATTACACAACCGGCAGAACGCATCAATACCGTACCGAGTACAAATATCCACACCACCCACCAGGAAGGATACCCCTCGCCCGCTATCCACAAAGCCCACAAGGTAGGCCATAACAGCAATAAAATACCGATCGGCTTGTCCAGCCGCATTAGCCGCTCATATGCATCCAGCTTCTTTTGCCATTCGACATGTTCAATATTCATGGTCTTCGCCTAACATTAGCACTCGTGGCAAAAAAACCTCAGTCACCAGGATCGCCGCATGATGCAGCCTAAATACCGATCGCCTGGCCCACAGGGCATCCGGCAATACCTGCAGATGCGCTGTAGCGCGCAGATATAGCGGATGATGTTTTGTCAGCTTCTTGAACTGCAGCGGCGCACGCGTCACCCGGGAATCAGCGAATAAAGCGCCGCCCAAGGGTTTGTTGCCTAGGCGGCCAAGACCTTGCCACGCACCGCGCAAGCTGTCGAACGGCAACACGCTATGGGCAAACACCACCGGCTCGCCGCCACAATGCAATTGCACCTCACGTAACAAAGCCCGCTTACGGGAAGCGCAGCTTAGCAATTGTGCTTCATCGGCCTGCGGCTTGGCGTTGACTAGCCGTGCAGGCCTCACCATAAAATCGCGGCAGCGCAACTGCAAGCGACGCGTCAACGAGCCGTCATCCACCAGCCAGTTGCGGTAAACACCGCTATTCATGGGCTTTTTCAACCATTTTGCACGACTGGAAAAGGATTTGGGGAAGACTTTCACGACGAAATTATGGCAGGCTTGGCTGGCGGCTCAAACTTTTACCAGCTCTTCAGCATGCGCCAGCCATCTTTGCAGGTGCTGCTCCACTGCTTGCGGGTTATCCGCAAGCAGCTTATCGGCAATGCTTTGGGCAGCCTCCAGCAGGTCTGCATCACGCTCCAGGTCTGCGATCTTCAGCATAGGCACGCCGCTTTGGCGCAAACCCAGGAATTCACCCGGCCCACGCAGATGAAGATCGGCCTTGGCGATTTCAAAACCGTCATTGGATTCATAAATGATTTTCAGCCTGGCTCTTGCAGTCTCGGAAAGCGGTTTCTGATACAACAGGATGCAGGCGCTTTTCGCGGCGCCGCGCCCCACGCGTCCGCGCAGCTGGTGCAGTTGCGCAAGCCCCATGCGCTCGGCATGTTCAATCACCATCAGGCTGGCATTGGCCACATCCACCCCGACTTCGATGACAGTGGTAGCGACCAGCAACTGCACCTCTCCCCCACTAAATGCCGCCATCACCGCCTGTTTTTCGGCCGCCTTCATGCGGCCATGTACCAGGCCTACACGCAGCCCGGGAAAAGTTGCCTGTAATGTTTCGTAGGTTTCCAGCGCAGTCTTCAACTGCAACGCGTCACTTTCTTCAATCAGCGGGCATACCCAGTAGGCCTGGCTACCTTGCATGCAGGCCTCGCGTACCCGCTCCAGGACTTCGTCGCGGCGCATCTCGGAAACCAGCCTGGTGGCAATCGGCGTACGGCCAGGCGGCAACTCGTCTATGACCGAGACATCAAGGTCGGCGTAATAGCTCATGGATAAAGTACGCGGGATAGGCGTGGCGCTCAGCATAAGCTGGTGCGGCTGCTTGCCCTTTTTGCGCAAGGAAAGACGCTGCTGCACACCGAAACGATGCTGCTCATCGACTATGGCCAGACCCAGTTTGGCGAATTGCACCTGATCCTGAAACAAGGCATGTGTGCCTACTACCAATTTCGCCGCTCCGCTGGCAATGGCTTCCAGTGAGGCGGCACGCTGTTTTTTATTCTGGCTGCCGGACAACCAGCAAACCTCTATATCCAGCGGCGCAAGCCAGGACTGCATTTTGCGCAAATGCTGCTCGGCCAGGATTTCGGTAGGCGCCATGATGGCTACCTGCCAGCCATTCTCTATCGCCTGCAATGCCGCCATAGCCGCCACGATGGTTTTACCGCTGCCTACATCGCCCTGTAGCAGGCGATGCATGGGATGCGGCTTGGTCATATCCTCGCCGATCTGCAATGCCACTCTTTGCTGCGCACCAGTCAAGGCAAATGGCAGGCTACGCAGCAGCGCGGTGACCAGGTGCTTGGAAGGCTTGAGCGCGGGCGCCCCCAGGCTGCGGCGGCGCGCGTAATGACGGCGCATGGAGAGCTGTTGTGCCAGCAGCTCATCGAATGCCAGGCGACGCCAGGCTGGTGTGGTGCGATCCTCAAGCGCCCGCAGGTCCGCTTCAGGTAGGGGGTGATGCAGGGCATTCAGCGCGTCGGCAAATCCCGGTAGCTTCAATTTGCTGTAAATTTCGGCGGGGAGCGTTTCCGAGAGAGCGCCCTGATTGAATGCCCAGGTTATCCATTTGCGCAAAGTAGCCTGCGTCAGGCCAGCCGTGGTGGGATAGACCGGCGTCAAGGTTTCCAGCACTGGTTCATCGGCGCGCACCGCGCGGCATTGCGGATGCACCATTTCCCAGCCGAAAAAACCGCCGCGCACTTCGCCAAAAACGCGCAAACGCTTGCCGACCTTCAACGCAGCAACCTGGCTTGGGTAAAAATGCAGGAAGCGCAGGCTTAGCTGGCCGCTGCCGTCCTGCTTGCCGTTGCTTTCCTGTAGTCGGCAGATAAGCATCTTGCGCGGCCGGTACTGCACCTCGGCATGCACGATCTCGCCCTCGACCTGCACCTGATCACCGCTGCGTAAATCGCGGATTGGCGTTATGTGCGTTTCATCTATGTAACGCAGCGGTAGATGCAGTAACAAGCCCTGCACATCCACGATACCAAGCTTTTGCAGGCTGGCGAGTGCCGGCTTGGGGAAGGCTTTTACCTCGGCTAGCTGGGTCAGGGAACGGCCTATTTGCCGGAAATTTCCATGACGCCGTCGGCTTCGACCAGCCCGCCACGCGGCAACTGGGCGACGCCTACTGCGGCGCGCGCAGGATAAGGCTGGGAGAAGTATTCGGCCATGATGGTATTCACCAGCGCGAAGTTCGATAAATCGGTGAGGAAGACATTCAGCTTTACTACGTCGGCCAGAGAGCCCCCGGCCGCCGTTGCGACTGCAGACAGGTTTTTGAATACGCGATGTACCTGCGCCTCAATGCCTTCCACCATTTCCATGGTGCTTGGTTCGAGACCAATCTGGCCGGATAAATATACTGTGCCGCCAATTTTGACGGCCTGCGAATAAGTGCCGATTGCTTGCGGTGCGCCGTCGGTGTGGATGATCTGCTTTGACATGGTTTTCCTGAAAACTAATTAATAAATTTTACTGCACCCTCTGTTCGGTAGTCAGGCCCTTCACACGATTGATCCGCGCCACATCGGGAATTTTACGCAACCGGCGCATCAGGTCCGCCAAGTGCACGCGATTTTCGACCTGCACGATAAAGTTCATATTGGTATAGGCACTACCATCCGGCTCTTCCATGCTGACATTATCGATATTCGAGCCTGCCTCGGCGATACCGGCCGCAATCTTGGCCAGCATGCCTCGCTCATTGGCTACCGCTAACCTCAGACTTACCTTGAATAGGCGCTTGCCGTCAGGCTCCCATTCCACATCCAGCCATTTGTCCGGATCCAGTTTGAATTTGCGTATGGCCGGGCAGTCATGGGTGTGGATCACCAGCCCTTTGTCCTTGTTGATAAACCCGAGTATCGGGTCGCCGGGGATGGGCCGGCAACACTGCGCATACTGCACTGCCATGCCTTCCGTACCCCGGATGGTGATTGTATCAAGCGGCTTGCCACCGGTCTTTTCCCAAATTTTATTCGAGATTCTGCTGGTGGATTTGCTGAAAAGATTACCGAGGAACTTGCCGATGGATTTATTTTCCTGCTCGCCATTGATTTCGGCCAGAGCCAGCAAGCGATGCGCCACCATGACATTCATGCGCTTGCCCAGACCGATATCGGTCAGGATCTCTTCCTTGCTCTTGGCGCCGTAATCACGCAGCAGTTTTTGCCAGTGGGTCTCGTCGATCAGTGCCGGATCTGCATGCAATGCACGCAAGGCCTGGTTCAGCATACGCTCGCCCAGATGTGCAGATTCGGTGGATTGCATCGACTTCAGATAATGCCGGATATGCGCACGCGCCTTGCCGGAAACCACGTAATTGAGCCACGCAGGATTGGGCTTGGCCTGCACGGCAGTAATGATTTCCACATGATCGCCGTTATTCAGCTCGGTTCGGAGCGGTGCCAGCTCCTGGTTGATTTTCACTGCCACACAGCGGTTGCCGATATCAGTGTGCACCGCGTAGGCAAAATCCACTGCGGTGGCGCCTTTGGGCAAGGACAAGATATTGCCCTTGGGCGTGAATACATAGACTTCATCCGGGAACAGATCCACCTTGAAATGCTCCAGGAATTCCAGCGAATCCGCACTTTCGTTCTGGATGTCGATCAGGCGCTGCAGCCACTGGTGAGTTTGCTGCTGCAAGGCGGTCAGGTGCGCATCCGTGGTCTTGTATAACCAGTGCGCGGCCACGCCGGCATCGGCGATATTATGCATCTCCTCGCTACGCAGCTGCACCTCGATAGGCGTGCCGAATGGGCCGAACAAGGTTGTATGCAACGACTGGTAGCCGTTGGCTTTAGGGATCGCTATGTAGTCCTTGAATTTGCCGGGGATCGGCTTATAAAGCCCATGTAAACCGCCCAGCGCCAGGTAGCAGGTAGGCATGTCCTTGACGATAATACGGAAGCCGTAAATATCGTAAATCTGTTTAAAGGGGATGGATCTGCCGATCATCTTTTTATAGATGCTGTAGAGATGCTTCTCCCGGCCCGTCACATCGGCCTTGATATTCAACTCCTTGAGGCGCTGTTCGATGGCCTCCTGTATCTTGGCTACCACCTCTTTGCGATTGCCGCGCGCAGCCTTGACGGCCTTGGTGATGACACCGTAGCGCATGGGATATAAATATTTGAAGCTTAAGTCTTCCAGCTGCTGATATATCGCATTAAGGCCCAGCCGGTTAGCTATCGGCGCGTAAATATCCAAAGTTTCGCGCGCGATACGCTTGCGCTTCTCCGGGCCCATCACATCCAGCGTGCTCATGTTGTGCAGACGGTCGGCCAGCTTGACCAGAATGACGCGTACATCCTGCGACATGGCCAACAGCATTTTGCGGAAATTTTCTGCCTGCGCCTGAGAAGCGCTCTGGAATTCGATCTTATCCAGCTTGGAAACACCGTCCACCAGTTCGGCAACCTGCTTGCCGAACTGGTTGCCGATCTGCTGCGTGGTGATGCCGGTATCTTCCACCACATCGTGCAGCAATGCGGCGATCAATGTGGGGGTATCCATATGCAGCTCGGCCAGGATGCCGGCCACAGCGACCGGATGGGAGATATATGGATCGCCGCTACGACGCAGCTGGCCTTCATGGGCAGCGGCGCTGAAACGATAGGCCGCCCAGATTTGCTCTATGTCTTCAGGCTTGAGGTATTCCTTGAGGCGCAGGCTGAGCTGCGAATCTTCGCTGTCGGCTGGCAGCAAAGGGAGCGAAACAGGCTTTACGGATTCCGCATGACGTTTTGACGGCCGTTTTGCTGCCTGTTTGGACATAACACTTTATGCCTGC
>CAZBSR010000089.1:0-5391 GCA_964494575.1 uncultured Methylophilaceae bacterium
ATAGCATGATCGTGCAGGTGATAGATCCGGTGGCCGATTATGCCGACCTGATGGAGTCACTGTTCGATTTTGCCGCGATCCGCAGCCTGCTCAAAAGCGGTTTCCGCATGAAGTTCGACGCCATGCATGCAGTGAACGGGCCGTATGCGAAAGAGATTTTCCTCAAGCGCCTCGGCGCTTCGCCGGACAGCATCATGAATGCCATCCCGCTGGAAGACTTCGGCGGCGGCCACCCCGACCCCAACCTGACTTATGCGCACGAGCTGGTTGAGATCATGTACGGCAAAAGCCCTGACGGAAAGCCTGCCCCGGATTTCGGCGCGGCATCCGACGGCGACGGCGACCGCAACATGATTCTGGGCGACCACTTCTTCGTCACGCCATCCGACAGCCTTGCAGTGCTCGCCGCCAACGCGACGCTGGTGCCGGGCTATGCAAAAGGCATCGCCGGTATCGCGCGCTCCATGCCGACCAGCGCGGCCGCCGACCGTGTAGCCGCGGCGCTGGGTATCCCTTGTTTTGAGACGCCGACCGGCTGGAAATTCTTCGGTAACCTGATGGACGCAGGCAAGGTCACGCTGTGCGGCGAAGAGAGTTTCGGCACCGGTTCCAACCATGTGCGCGAAAAAGACGGACTGTGGGCGGTGCTGTTCTGGCTGAATATTCTGGCAGTGAAGCAGCAATCAGCTGCGCAACAATTAACAGCGAAGCAGCAATCCGTGCGCGACGTGCTGATGGCGCACTGGGGGCAATACGGCCGCAATTTCTATTCGCGCTACGATTACGAGGGCCTGCCGCTCGAGGCGGCCACAGGCATCATGCAGCGGCTGCATGAGTGTTTCGATTTTCTGCCCGGCACCCAACATGGCCGCTATACGGTAAAAGGCTGCGACGATTTCAGCTATACCTGCTCGGTGGATGGCGGCGTCAGCGTGGGCCAGGGCAAGCGCATCCTGTTCACCGATGGCTCGCGCATTATCTTCCGGCTTTCCGGCACCGGCACCGAGGGCGCGACATTGCGCATCTACCTGGAATCCTACGAGCCTGATGTGAGCAAGCATCAGCAGGATGCGCAGGTGGCATTGAAGGAGCTGATCGGGATAGCGCTTGAAATCACCGAGCTTGAAGCGAGAACCGGGCGCACTGCGCCAACGGTGATTACCTAGCCTTATGCTTTATGTCTAAATTTACGGCAAAAAATTAGGCCAGCATGACTGGCCTAATTTAAAGACGACTACCTAATGCCGGCGCTTATTTATTGCCGGTCTGCCTAGCCAGCCATTCCTGGCCGTCGATCTGCTTGTCGCCGGATTTATCCATCGCGGTGAATAGCGTGTCGTGATAGGCGATGAACTCGTCTTTGGTGACTTTATGGTCGCCATCCTTGTCCATCATGCCCATCATCTGCATTGAGCGCAGTTCACGGCTATAGCCGCCGGTGGCGATGCTGACCTTGGCATTGTTCTTGGTGCCGGCCCATTCTGTGGCATCAACAGCACCGTCCTTGTTGGTATCCAGTTCATCGAACACCTTGCCGTAATAGCTGTTGAATTCGTCGCTGGTCACCATATGGTTACCATCGGCATCCAGCATTTTCATCATATCCATCTTGTGCATTTCGCGGGCATAGCCGCCGGTGCTCAGCATGGCATCAGCCGAAAACGCCGGCGCGGAAAATGCCGCGCTGCATGCCATTACGCTTGCCATGATGGCAACATTCTTCAGTTGGGTTTTCATAACAGTCTCCTAAATTAAGTAAAATTTGAAGACCACGTGGTATTCGCTGCTAGCCAACCTTAGTCAGAGCGCTATAGGGATTACTTACATTAATTTAATAGGCGGCCTGTAAGCCAATAGGGACGGGCGTCTCAGGCCGGCCGTGTTCTGGCGTTATTCTTCCGCCTGCTTGATGGTCATTTCGCCTTTGTATAGCCGCACGTCCATGCGGCCCAGGAATGACATGCCGAGTAGGACCTCGCCATTCAGCCCGGGTGAAATGAGTGCGGCTACATCTCGCGCTTCGACCCCGCCGAGCTTGATGGAATCCAGCCGCGTCAGGTAGGAAACGCTGTCGCCGTTGGCAGTGCTGGTGCGGATCGCCGACTGGCTTTTCAGGTTGAGCTTGTCTGCCACCTTCTGTGAAATGGCCACGCCGGTAGCGCCGGTATCCACCAGGACATCTATTTTTTCGCCATTGATAAGCGCTTCGGCGCGATAGTGGCCGTCCATGCCGCGCTGCAAGGTGACCGTGCCGCCGCTGCCGAGCACGTTCGCCTTGTTGGGGTTGAGCATGGTGTCCGCCAGATAGTAAATACCGCCGGCCAGCGCCAGCCAGACGGCAGCGACGATGACAGTGCTTTTAGACATGGAGCCTAGACATAGAAGTCAAATACGCAGCTTAGACATCAAAAAGGCAGCAAGACCTGCGGCGCAGCAGCCAGGATGATCTGGCGGAACTGCGCCTGTATACGCTTGAGCGCGGCCTCACTATCAGCTTCGAAGCGCAGCACGATCACCGGCGTGGTGTTGGAAGGGCGCATCAGTCCGAAGCCGTCCGCATATTCGACGCGCAGGCCATCCGTGGTATTCACCTCGATAGCATCCTCGAAACGGGCGCTGGCTTTAAGCTGGGCGATCAACGCATGCGGCTCGCCTTCCTGCATCTGGATATGCTGCTCGGGTGTGCTGACACTGTCCGGAAGGCTTTTCAGTACGGCTGAAGGATCGTCGGAGCGACTCAGGATTTCCAACAGGCGTGCACCGGCATACAGGCCGTCGTCAAAACCGTACCAGCGCTTGTGCACGGCCTTGCTGCTGTCTGAATCATTGAAGAACGTGTGGCCGCTCATTTCGCCGGCCAGCGCTGCGCCGGTTTCCTTCATCTTGGCCTTGACCAGCGAGTGGCCGGTTTTCCACATCAGCGGCACACCGCCGCGCGCCTTGATCCAAGGGCTCAGATTACCGGTGGATTTGACGTCGTAGATGATAGTGGCGCCGGGCATGCGCTGCAGTACGTCCGCCGCAAACAGCATAAGCTGGCGGTCGGGATAGATGATGTGGCCGTCCTTGGTGACCACGCCCAAACGGTCGCCGTCGCCGTCGAAAGCCAGGCCGATTTCGGCAGCACCGTTGTGCAAGGCATCAATCAGGTCATGCAGGTTTTCCGGCACGGACGGGTCGGGATGGTGGTTGGGAAAGTGGCCGTCCACTTCGCAGAACAGCTCCTCGACTTCACAACCCAGTGCCTTGTAGAGCGTGGCAGTATATGCGCCGGCAACGCCGTTGCCGCAATCCACGGCGATCTTCATGGGTCGCGCCAGCTTGATGTCGGCGCTGATGGTATTGATGTATTCAGCGGCGATATCGTGCCGCGTTTCTGAGCCATTGCCGCTGGATAGCCGGCCTTGCTCAATACGCGAGCGCAAATCCTGAATCGCTTCCCCGGAAAGCGTTTCTGTCGCCAGCACGATCTTCAGGCCGTTGTAGTCGGGCGGATTGTGGCTGCCGGTGACCATCACGCCGCAATGCGTACCGAGCTGGTAGGCGGCAAAATACACCATGGGCGTGGCGACCATGCCGAGATTGATGACATCCATGCCGCTCTTGCGGATGCCGCGCGACAGCGCTTCTGCCAGCGCCGGGCCGGACAGGCGGCCGTCATAGCCGATGCATACCGTGGTCTGCTGGCGTGCGGCAGCTTCGGAGCCGATGGCATGGCCGATGGCTTCGACGATTTCCGGCGTCAGGGTCTTGCCGACGATGCCGCGGATATCGTAAGCCTTGAAGATCTCGCTAGGCAGTACGGCAGGGAGTGCGGATGAAGTGGATTGCGTGGAATTCAATGGCATGCGCTTTCTTGATGAGTGAACGTCTGTAAGAGATGAATTATCTGCCGCTTTCGGTAAAACAGACAATAGCTGCGCCGTTGCTATGCATCGGCTATGCACTAACTATGGAGTGGCAATGCAGATGCGGCGCCAGGTGTCATGCAGCAAGCCGGCGAAAGTCAGCGTCCAGGCCAGCAGCGCAGCGCACAAGAAGATTTCAGGCACATACTGCAGAAACTCGAGATTCATGGTGACCAGCATTTCATGCGTGCAGGCCGCGTACATGCCGAGCGGAAACACTGCGCTCCAGTACGAGGTATCGTAACGCAGCGGGAAGCGTTTATACACATAGCGCCACACGCCGAGCAGCAGCAACATCGGTATCCACCAGGTGCCGGTGGCCCAGTAGAAAATCGTAAAGCCCTCGATGAACGGCAGCAAGGCATGCAGGAAAGGCGCGTGCGCTGCGTTTGTTATGAGCAGGCAGCCAGTCAGCGCCGAGATCGCCATCGCACCCATGCTGATCCAGTATGGTGGCGACAGGTCATGCACATCGAGCCGGAAAAAGGTGTAGCGATAAAAGATCAGGGCCATGATCCAGATATACAGCATGCCGCCGCACAGCCACATCGATAGTGCCAGAAAGCTCATTTGCGGACGGTAGGCCGCAGCGATATGCGGCACCAGCAATGCGGTTAGCGCCGCAACAGCCTGTGTGGCTACCACTGCCAGTAGCCAGCTACCGTTGATGCCGCGATCAAGAGTCGGTTTTTGCCGCTTGATGATGAACGCGGTAAAAACTGCATAAGTCAGCGTCAGCCACAGCCCGAGTGCGACATACCACAGCACCATGCCAACGCGGTAATTGCCATCGAGCAATACAAACTGGCTGGCAATCACGCTGGTCGCGGCGATCATGGTGAAGAAGCCCGGCCCGCGCAGGTGGTCGATCAAATCCGCGAAAATGCGTGCCGGATAGCGCAATACGCGTAACAAAGTCAGCAGCCACAGCCCTGCATACAGCAGCAGATTGAGTTGAAACAGGCTGCGCGCAAGCTGCGGCAATGCCAGCAGGTGGGCGCTGATAGAAACGATGCCGGTCGCCATCACCATGCCGAAACACGAGGGCGACAGCATTGCCAGATTAGCCGAAAAGCGAGCCCCTGGCGGCTGGGCAGCGGGTTTGACTTGAGGCGTAGTCATCGCCGGATTCGTTGCCGTTTATTCCGCCTCATCGATCCAGGCAAGCTGGATGGCCTCGAGGATCTTTTCGCCGCTTTTATTCGGGTCGTCACTGAAGCCATCAAGCTCCATCACCCAGCGATGCAGGTCGGTAAAGCGTATGGTGGTTGGATCTATGTCTGGATGCGCGTCATAGAGCGCCTCGGCGATGTGCTGGGTATCAGTCCATTTCATGATCTTGTTTCCTGTGGATTTTGAAGGGGAAAGCAGGATTATAGCGCGCCGCAACTATGCGGATTGCAAAAACCAAGGCAAAAAAATCCCGCTTTCCTGGAGATACGACACGACCAGGAGGCGGGATAAGGGCAAATGGAGATACTCA
>CAZBSR010000090.1:0-5374 GCA_964494575.1 uncultured Methylophilaceae bacterium
TGCACATCCAGCCCCAGCCAATGGCCGGTACGATGCATGTAAAAACGCCGGTAATCGCCGGATTCCAGCACTGATGCCGGGCTGCCCGTGCATAATCCCAGATCAATAAAACCCCGAATCAATACATCCAGTGCCGCCTCGTGCGGCTGGTTCCAGTGGTGCCCCGGGCTTACTTTTTCGATAGCTGCAGCCTGTGCAGACAGCACCAGTTCATACAGGTCTTTTTGCGGACCGCTGAATTTGCCGCTCACCGGGAACGTGCGCGTGATATCCGAAGCGTAACCATCCAGCTCGCAGCCGGCATCGATCAGCAGCAAATCGCCGTCATTCAAGCGCGCATTATTCGCCGTGTAATGCAGTGTGCAGGCATTGGCCCCGCCTGCCACGATCGAGGTATATGCAGGCGCCTGGGCGCCCTGCCGATAAAATTCATGCAGGAATTCGGCCTCGATTTCATACTCCATCATGCCGCCCCGCGCGATTTGCATGGCACGCCGGTGAGCGGTGGCGGCAATTCCCGCCGAACGGCGCATGATATCTATCTCGTAGCCCGATTTATAAAGCCGCATTTCATCTATCAGCCCGCGTACATCCACGATGCGGTCGGGCACACTATTACCGCTACGACCCTGGGTACGAATCTCATTCAGCCATTTTGTGACATTTGCATCCCAAACCGCATCCGCGCCCAGGCTATAAAAGAGCTGGGGCTGATTGGCCAAAAGCATGGGTGCCAGCTGATCCAGTTGTGTAATCGAATAGGCTTCGTCAAAACCAAACTCGGCCAGCGCACCGGCCGGCCCATGGCGAAAGCCATCCCATATCTCGCGCTCCATATTTTTATCGCGGCAAAACAAGATGCTTTTGGGCTCAGCCCCGGCTATCAGCACCATGACCGATTCAGGCTCTTTAAAACCGCTCAGATAATAAAAATAGCTATCAAACCGATATGGATAGTGGCTATCCCTGTTGCGGATAAATTCCGGCGCTGTCGGGATGACGGCCACGCCGGAACCCATGCGTTGCATGAGAGCCAGCCGACGTGCCTTGAATTGATCTACCTGAAACATGATTACCTTCGCAGCCTTATATTCTCAATGAGCTTGTTCTCAATGACCCGCCATCAACTGCTCGTCTAACTCATACAGGCGTTGCGGCGTACCTATATCATGCCATACGCCGCGGTAATGCTCCGCACTGGCTTGCCCACCCGAAATCGCAGCATGCAAAAGAGGCGCCAGCTTAGCGGCCGATCCCTGCCGTATGGCTGAGAATAGCGCAGGCCTATAAACACCGATACCGGAAAACGTTAGCCTTGGCTTACCTTCCAGCGACAATTTCCCCTCATCAAGAGCGAAATCACCCTGCGGGTGTTGCGATGGGTTATCGACCAGCACCAGATGTGCCATCTTGCCGGGCATCAAGGAATGGGCAAGCTGGCTGAAATCGAATTCAGAAAAAATATCTCCATTGACTACTAAAAACGGCTGATCATCCGTACCGCGCAATAAGGGCAGCGCATTGGCAATTCCACCCGCGGTTTCCAATGCCTGCGCTTCCGGGGAGTACTGGATGGACAAACCCCAGCGCGCGCCGTTCCCCAGCGCGGTTTCTATTTGATTGCCCAGATGCGCATGGTTGATGACAACCTCGTTAAATCCGGCTCTTGCGAGACGCTCCAGATGCCAGACAATCAACGATTTGCCGCCAACCATCAGCAATGGCTTGGGCGTATAGTCAGTGAGCGGGCGCATACGTTCGCCGCGCCCGGCCGCCAGGATCATCGCCTTCATGCAAAAACCAGGGTCAAAATGTATATCCCGCTTGCGGCTGCTTGTTCTCGAGCTGGTTCAGCAGGCGGAGTAAAGGCCTGAGCTCAACATAGCGGGCACATACCCGACGCAGATAATCCATCACCAGCGGCATATCCTTCAGGTAGCCGTCCTTGCCATCACGGTGATACAGCCTTGCGAATATGCCAAGTATCTTGATATGGCGCTGCGCTCCTACCCATTCAAAATCCCGGTAGAACTCCGAGAAGTCTTCCGGCACCGGCAGCCCGGCTTTTTTTGCCGCCTGCCAGTAGCGCACTGCCCAGTCGATCACCTGCTCCTCCGGCCACTGGATATAGGCATCTTTTAACAGCGACGCCAAGTCGTAGGTAATCGCGCCATAGACTGCATCCTGGAAATCCAGCACCCCGGGGTTTGATCCATGCGCCGCGTCGCAAAGCATCAAGTTACGCGAATGATAATCTCGATGCACATATACCTGTCCCTGTCCCAAGGCGTTTTGAGCCAGGATCGCAAAAACTTCCCGCAGAACGGCTTGCTGCTTTGCATCCAACTCAATCTGCAAGTGTTTTGCGATATACCAGCCGGGAAACAGGTTCATTTCGCGCATCAGCAACGCTTCATCGTAGGGCGGGAAAACGCCCTGGCGACTAGCCGACTGCATCTTGACCAGTGCCTCTATGGCATCGCGATATAGGGCGTTGGCGATGTCCGGGTTGTTCTGTGCGGCATCGAGCGCGCTCAGGTAAGTCGTGTCGCCCAGATCACCCAACAGCAAAAAGCCTTGTTCAAGGTTTTTTTCAACGATACGCGGCACATTCAGCCCCGCATCGGCCAATATCTCGGCTGCGTGCACGAATGGCCGGCAATCTTCCTGCGGGGGAGGCGCATCCATCGCAATCAGCGTCCGCCCTTCCACGGCAACCCGAAAATAGCGACGGAAACTGGCATCAGCCGAAGCGGGCGCCAGCGAAAAATCCGCTCCGCCCAGCACTATTGTTAACCATTCATTTAATTGTTGGAGTCGTATCATGGGAAACATTCATTGAGTTAGGTAAAAAATCCTTCAGCCAAGCCATTGGTGGCAAACATATTGTGACGAAACTTCAGCGCCAAAGCGCAAAGCTACTGAATTAATGGATTGCTTAAAGCACGAAATTATGCGATTTTATCACCCATAAAACAAACGCGTTTTCATACTTTGCAAGCCAAAACTGCTGAAAAAACACGATAGTGAAAATTCTTTCAATAACTTTAAGCGTCATGCTGGCTTGCCTGAATTGTACGTGGGTGCAGGCCGCTGAAAACGACGCTGAAAACGACGCGCCTATAAACTTCGACATGACCACAGTAGGGCCTGACAGCATCGTTGTCGAGGGCGATCACCTACAGGTCTATCTTGACCGTAAGCTGAAATCCATTGGTAATGCATCGCTACACAAGGACAAGCAGGACATTTACGGTGACGTCATTGAATACGACATACAAAACGATGAGCTGCATGTTGTAGGCAACACCAAAATTGAAACCAGCGGCAGCAGCGTCACCGGCTCCGAGCTCAATATGAAGCTGGATGACAGTACTGGCCAGATGAAAGATGCATCGTTTCGCCTGAACCCAGCATCCTCCACTTCCTCCTCAAAAAGGCCATCAACAAAAGCCTACACACTCGCTAACGAAAACGTCACCGGTATAGGCACGGAAGAGCCGCTTACCAGGCAGAACATGGAAGATAGTGCGTCTTATGAGCCGATATTAAAAAAGCGTACCGGCCCTTCCCGCGGAGATGCCAAAACAATATTGTTTGAGGGCCAGGATAAAAAACGCCTGATTGATGCCCGTTACACCACTTGTGCCGTGGACTCAGATGACTGGTACCTCAAAGCCAGCGAGCTTGAGCTGGATGACTACACGAAAACAGGCACGGCAAAGAATGCCCGGGTGGAATTCAAGGGCATGCCCATCCTTTATACACCGTGGATCACCTTCTCTTTCCTGGATCAGCGGAAATCGGGCTTCCTGGCGCCGACCGTTGGCACGACCAGCCGTAGCGGTTTCGAGGTGCTTACGCCGTACTACTGGAACATCGCCCCCAATATGGACGCGACGCTGGCACCACGCTACCTGAGCAAACGCGGGGTGCAATTGCAAGGCGAGTTCCGTTACATGGGCGAAGGATACTCGGGTACCGACAACATTGAATACCTGCCGCATGACACGCTCACGGATGAAAATCGTTACTACGCCAATCTCCAGCACCAGCAAAGCTTCGGTAATGGATGGTCGGCTGGCTACCATCTGGAAAAGGTATCGGACGATGAGTATTTCTCCGAGCTATCAACCCGGATCACTGTCACCAGCCGCGTGAACCTGCCGCAACAGGGCCAGGTTAACTATAACGACGACGTATGGAGCTTTAACGGGCTTGTGCAAAAATTTCAGACCCTGAATGACCGCTCCCTGAATGTCGACTTCACTTCGCCCTATGAACGCCTCCCCCAACTGACGCTTTCCGGCAATAAAGACTGGGATATGGTCAGCGCAAATCTTTACAGCCAATGGGTAAATTTTGATCGCGACCCCAATTCGCCGAACCGGCTGGCCACGTCCTCAGGCGACTTGATCACTTCGGTAACCGGCAGCCGTCTAACGGCTTACCCCAGCATCAGCGTGCCTTTTGCACGGCCCTATGGCTACATCACACCCAAGTTTGGTGTACGTCACACCAGCTACAGCCTGGATAACGAGGCGTTTACACTCGGCGGTGTCGCAGGCAATTATGAGTCCGATGGCAATACCCTGCCTATCTTCAGCGTTGATAGCGGCTTGTTCTTTGATCGCGATATGCGCGTGGTAAAGAACAGTTACACGCAGACATTCGAGCCCAGGCTGTATTACGTTTACATCCCTTATCAAGACCAGTCGAATCTTCCAGTATTCGATACTGCCGAAGCCGACCTGAATCTGGGTACGCTGTTCCTGGAAAATCAATTTACTGGCAATGACCGGATAAACAATGCTAACCAATTGAGCTTGGCTTTCACTACCCGGATGATAGATAACAAGACCGGCGAACAACGCCTGGCCGCTACACTGGGGCAACGTTTCTACTTCACTGACCAGAAAGTAGCGCTGCCGGGCGAAACAAGACGCACCAGCGATAGCTCAGACATCGTCGCAGCCTTGACCGCGCGTCTGCTCAATCACTGGGACGTGGATACAGCATGGCAATACAGCACAGACACTTCAAAAACGGTTAAGGCCAACATTGGCACTCGCTATAATCCGGAACCGGGGAAAGTTCTCAACCTCAGCTACCGCTATACTGCAGAAAGCTTGGAGCAGATCAATATTTCCGGTCAGTGGCCGCTGGGCCAAGGCTGGTACGGCATGGGGCGATGGAACTACTCCCTGCGTGAGAACCAGCCTATTGAAGGCCTTGCCGGCATTGAATATGACGCCGGATGCTGGCAGGCGCGCTCAGTGTTGCAACGGGTATCCACAGCGACGGCGGATGCCAACTATGCTATATTCTTCCAATTGGAATTAGGCGGCATGACTTCGATCGGTTCCAATCCAAT
>CAZBSR010000091.1:0-5317 GCA_964494575.1 uncultured Methylophilaceae bacterium
TGCCGGTGCTGAATAAAGAGGCCGTACATTGCGCGATCAAATTTGGCCTGGCGGTGAATGCCGAGATTGCGCCACGCTCAGTATTTGCGCGCAAGAATTATTTCTATCCTGACCTGCCCAAGGGTTACCAGATCAGCCAGTATGAATTGCCTGTCGTAGGCAAGGGTTCCATGACAATCCAAGTAGGCGAAGAGGAAAAGGTTATCCGTATAACCCGTGCCCATTTGGAAGAAGATGCGGGCAAGTCCCTGCACGGCGATTTTGAGGGCATGACTGGTATCGACCTCAACCGTGCCGGAACACCGTTGCTGGAAATCGTGACCGAGCCCGACATGCGCTCCGCCGCAGAGGCTGTGGCCTACGCCAAAAAACTGCACGAGCTGGTGCAGTGGATAGATATCTGCGACGGCAATATGCAGGAAGGCAGTTTCCGTTGCGACGTCAATGTTTCCGTGCGCAAGAAGGGTTCGGAAAAGCTTGGCACACGGCGTGAGATCAAGAATCTCAATTCCTTTAAGTTCATGCAGCAGGCGATTGAATACGAAACGCGCTGGCAGATAGAAACGTTAGAGGATGGCGGCAGCATTCACCAGGCCACGGTACTTTTCAATCCCGACACCGGTGAAACCCGCGCCATGCGCAGCAAGGAGGAGGCCAACGATTACCGTTATTTCCCGGACCCGGATTTGCTGCCACTGGAAGTAACGCAGGCTTATATCACTGAAGTGCAAGCGACCATGCCGGAATTGCCGCAAGCGCTGCAAGCCCGATTGGTGGAGGCGTATGGCTTAAGTAGCTATGATGCCAATGCATTAACAACCTCCCGCACGATAGCCGATTATTTTATGGCTACAGTTGCAGCATTGGGCGGGGAAGCAAAGATGGCAGCAAACTGGGTAATGGGTAGCGTGGCCGCCAAATTAAATGCGGAAGATAAAAATATTGAAGATTCCCCGATTACTCCTCATTCGCTGGCGCAGCTATTGAAGCGTATCAGCGATGGAACCATTTCCAATAACGCTGGCAAGCAGGTTTTTGAAGCCATGTGGGGGCAAGAAGGCGATGCTGATACCGTCATTGAGCAAAAAGGCCTGAAGCAGGTGACCGATAGTGGCGCGATCGAGGCGATTATAGATGAAGTGCTTGCGAGCAACTCTGCCATGGTTGCGGAGGTCAAAGCTGGCAAGGAAAAAGCCTTCAATGGCCTGGTCGGTCAGGTGATGAAGGCGTCCAAAGGTAAGGCCAACCCTGCGCAGGTCAATGAAATCCTGAAGAAGAAGCTGGCCAATTAAGGCATTACCACCCGGAGTTTTTTCTTTGGTGTGGCAGTAACGGCTGGCGGAGCGGCAGCAGGTTTTGGAGAGGACGCCACAGGTGTACTTTTTGCCAGCGGCGCTGTTGCATGCTTTTCTTCGCTTGGCGTGGAAGGGCTAATAGGCGCTGGTGCTGGCGCAGTTTCGGGTTGGGCAGTCGCTGCTGCAACAGTGGCAACAGGTTTTGCCGCAGAGGGCGGGGCATTAGGATCCAGCTTCAGCTGGATAAAGCGCTGCTTGTCATTGTCAAAGCGCTGGCGGGTAGCCTCCATGCTTTGCTGCCTTTCCTTGATTTGTCCCTCGACTTTGGCGATTTCTGCTTCGTTACTTTTTATATCCTGTAACACATCAGCCGGAACGGTTTTTTTACGTTTGTTAAACCCGTCGGCGGTTTTCTTGTTGGCTGCGAGGCGTTCCTGGGCGCTGGTCTTGCGCTGCTCCAGACCCTGTATTGCAGCATCGTCCGTCTGCAGATTGCGGTCTCGCGCCAAATCAAATTCCTGCTCGGTGGTATAGGCTGCAAGTAATGCGCGGTCATGCCGCTTCTGCTCCGCATTGGCTTTTGCCTCCGTTTCGGTAGCAGCGACATTGGCTGGGGTACTGGCTACTTTATTTTGCTTTACTACGCGGCCTTGCTTGTTGATTTCGCTGGTATCGCGGCCAGAATATTGCGGAGGGACGGTGTCACCATAGTGCGTGATGCCTTTCTCATCGACCCATTTAACGATACGGCCCTCAGCATAGGCAAAACTGCTCATGGCCGTGGCTGAAACCAGAATGAAAATCCATAAACGCAGATAATGCATAAGCTCTCCCCGAGGGATATCTTGGCTTCAGGAATTTATTCCGTACTGGCTCCGATATCGACTTATAGCCAGCAAATTGTGTGCCATATCTGGTTGATTTTGCAAATATTTAATGAGGCCATCCAGATTTGCGATGCTGCAAACCGGGATGCCATGGTTTTTCTTTACTTCCTGCACCGCAGACAACGCATCCAGACCGCGCTCCTGGCGATCGAGTGATATCGCCACGCCGCATGGAGTTGCATTATTAGCCGTGATTACATCAATTGATTCGCGCACCGAAGTACCTGCCGAAATTACGTCATCTACAATGAGGATTCGACCTTTAAGCGGCGCGCCGATAATATTGCCGCCTTCGCCATGGTCCTTGGCTTCTTTGCGGTTGAAAGCGTAGGGTATGTTGTGACCAGTTTTGGCATAGGCAATGACAATACTCGACACTAAGGGGATACCTTTATATGCTGGGCCAAATAGCATATCGAACTGAATGCCCGACTGCTCGATGGCCGTGCGGTAAAACTCACCGAGTTGCATCAGGCTGTCACCATCATTGAACAGGCCGGCATTGAAAAAATAGGGTGAGGTGCGTCCGGCTTTGGTCTTGAATTCGCCGAAGCGCAAAACCTGCTTTTCAATGGCGAATTGGATAAACTCCGGGGATGAGTGAAGGGTCGTATCAGCCATAGTCAATTAAGAGTCAAAATTTAAGTGAGGTTCAAGTGTTACGTATTATATCTGTGAATTTGAATGGTATTCGCTCGGCAGCCAATAAGGGGTTTTATGCATGGTTGCAGAAGCAGGATGCCGACGTAATCTGCATGCAGGAGCTGAAGGCGCAGGCGGCGGACATGACAGCCGAGATGCTTGCGCCAGCGGGGTATTTCAGCTGTTTTCATTACGCCCAGAAAAAGGGCTATAGCGGCGTAGGCATATACAGTAAGCGCAAACCGGATACTGTAATCGAAGGTCTGGGAATTGCCGACATTGACGCCGAGGGGCGTTATCTCGAAGCCCAATTCGGGGACTTGAGTGTTATTTCGCTTTATTTGCCTTCGGGCTCCAGTGGCGAAGAACGACAGACTTTCAAATTCAGCGTAATGGAGCGCTTCATGCCGCACCTTGAGTTACTCAAGGCCTGCGGACGCGAGATAGTGATCTGTGGCGACTGGAATATCGCACACAATGAGATCGACCTGAAGAACTGGCGCGGCAACAGGAAAAACTCCGGCTTCCTGCCGGAAGAGCGGGCATGGCTGACAGATTTATTCGGTCGGGTAAGCTGGGTAGATGTTTACCGTTCGCTGCATCCCGAAGCTACAGATGAGAGTTATACATGGTGGAGCAATCGCGGGCAGGCTTGGGCAAAGAATGTAGGTTGGCGCATCGATTACCAGATAGCCACGCCGGAGATAGCCGCTAAAGCCCGCCTGGCTTCAATATATAAAACCGAGCGCTTTAGCGATCACGCGCCTTTGATTGTCGATTATGAAGTTTGACGAACTGACTTCATGAACAGAACGCCAAGCTGAGCGCCTGCAGCACCTCGCCATTTTCGCGGTTCTGCATAAAAGTTGCGACACCCGCGTTACGGCCTTTCCATTCAGGTTCGAGCGTGATGCGGCGTTGTAATGCGCCATCTTTATCCATACGATATGGCCCAAGCCATTTGCGTACTACATAGTTGTGCTGTAGCTCACGGCCGCCATTTTCGCCGGCCTGCACTGTACTTTTAAGTTTGTTTTCATAGATCGCAACAAATACATCGGCGTCCTTGCCGGATTGATTATTTTTGATGCGGGCTGTGGCATCGATGTTGATTTCACCGGAAACTACCGTAGTTAAGGCAAGGCTGAGGTCGGCTTTGGCTGGCTGCTTCCGGGCCACCGCGATCTTCTGGTCGACGTGACTACCTTGCCAGTCACGAAAATCGCTGCCATTGAATAAGGCCTGTGGCGTGTAAACGAAAGACAAATGGTTTACGGCTGCTGCCTGGCGTTGTCGGTCACTGAACTCCGCCTTGGCGAACCGATCTTTCCAGCCGATGTAATCCCAATAATCGATGTGGAAAGCCAAAGGCACGATTTTATCCGGCCCATAAGCAGCGAGGCCACCAAGCCACTTGTCAGCCGGTGGACAGCTACTGCAGCCTTCGGAGGTGTAGAGTTCGAGCAAAGGTACGGTATAGGCGCCGCTATGCGCGCTACAGGCAGCGGCGACTGCGCTTACAGGCATAATGAATATCGCCAGGGGCAGGATTAAGCGGGTTAATACAGCTGATAGTTGCATGACGATCACCTCTGAGGACAGTTGGATATTTGTCGTCAGCGTGTCGTCATCCTTACAAACTTATCTGCCTGCCACCAGGCATGGCGGTTTATTTCCCACCTACCAGCGCCTTTACGGCACCAACCAGGTCGCCCGGCAACACGACGATCTTGCTGTTGTCCGATGTAGAGATTTTGTGCATGGCTTGTATGTAGCGGTCACCGAGCAGGAAGGTGGCCGAGCTGTTATTTTCTTTCACGGCTTCGCTGATCAGGCGTATGGACTCCGCTGAGGCCTTGGCCGCAACTTCCTGCGACTCTGCATCCTTTCTTGCCGCTTCCAGCCGGGCTTCCGCATTGAGGATCAGCGACTGTTTATCGCCTTCTGCCCGTGTAACGACAGCGACTCTCTCGCGCTCGGCTGAAGCCTGCATTTCCATGGCGTGCTGCATGTTCTGTGAAGGTTTGATGTCCTGTATCTCGACAGATTTGACCGTCAATCCCCAGTCGGCCGCTTCGTCGGCCACGGCAACTTTCAACTCCGCCTTGATGCGGTCGCGCGAGGTCAGGGCGTGGTTCAGATCCATACCGCCGATGATGGAGCGCAGGCTGGTTTGTATCATGTTGCGCATCGCCTCGCCGAAATTATCAATCCCATACACCGCACGCTCTATGTTGGATACCTTGATGAAGGCCACCGCGTTCGCCAGTATCACCGCGTTATCGCGGGTAATGACTTCCTGCTCCGGAATCTCGAGGATGATGTCCTTGGTGGTGACTTTGTAGCTCACCTTGCTGAATACAGGGTTGATCACATGCAGGCCGGGGCTGAGCACTGCGTTGAATTTGCCCAAGCGCTCAACTACCCACTCCTGGCCCTGCGGCACGATACGTATGCCTTTGATCAATAAAATAATAACCGCAATAATCAGTG
>CAZBSR010000092.1:0-5294 GCA_964494575.1 uncultured Methylophilaceae bacterium
TTCCTGGAGATACGACACGACCAGGAGGCGGGATAAGGGCAAATGGAGATACTCACTTCGCATAGTCATATGCAAGCTGCGTGCCTGAAAAATAAATTATAAAAATCAGTGTGTTGAAATTTCCTGGCTGACTATTTGCGGCTGATGACAGCCAGTTGATTGATTTCAGCCATTCTTTGCGAGACATGCCATTACCATTCTGTGCGAGGTCAGGGCATGTTAAAATCCCGATTGTCATTTTTATACATCCAATTAGAGAAAGCCCGAGCATGTTTAGCGCAACAAAAAATCTCAGTATCGCGGACCCGGAACTCTGGAAGTCCATCGAAAGCGAGCGTCACCGTCAGGATCAGCATATCGAGCTGATCGCTTCTGAAAACTACACCAGCCCTGCAGTTATGCAGGCGCAGGGCTCGCAGCTGACCAATAAATATGCAGAGGGCTATCCGGGCAAGCGTTTTTACGGCGGCTGTGAATTTGTCGACCAAGTCGAGCAGTTGGCCATCGACCGCGTGAAGCAGCTTTTTGGCGCGGAGTATGCCAATGTGCAGCCGCATTCCGGCTCGCAAGCCAACCAGGCGGTGTATTTCTCCATCCTCAAACCGGGCGATACGGTGATGGGCATGAACCTCGGCCATGGCGGTCACCTGACACACGGCTCCCCGGCCAACCTGTCCGGCAAGATGTTCAACATCGTTCCCTATGGCCTGAACGACAAGGAAGAGATCGACTACGACGAGATGGAACGCATCGCGCTGGAATGCAAACCCAAGCTGCTGATCGGCGGTGCTTCTGCCTATGCGTTGCGCTTCGACTGGGAGCGCATGGCCGAGATCGCGAAAAAGGTCGGCGCTTATTTCATGGTGGATATGGCGCATTACTCCGGCCTGATCGCTGCTGGCGTTTACCCGAACCCGGTGCCGCATGCCGATTTCGTGACCTCGACCACTCACAAGACCCTGCGCGGTCCGCGCGGCGGCATTATCCTGGCTCGCGCCGAGTTCGAAAAATCCATCAATTCGAATGTATTCCCGTCATTACAGGGCGGGCCGCTCATGCACGTGATTGCCGGTAAGGCCACCGCCTTCCTGGAAGCGCAGCAGCCGGATTTCAAGATCTATCAGCAACAGGTGCTGAAGAACGCCGTCGCGCTGGCCGAAACCTTGGCTGAGCGTGGCTTGCGGATTATTTCCGGCCGCACCGAATCGCATATGTTCATGGTTGATCTGCGTCCCAAGAACCTGACCGGTAAAGTCGCCGATGCAGTGCTCGGGCTGGCGCATATCACCGTGAATAAGAACGCCATCCCGAATGATCCGGAAAGCCCATTCGTGACTTCCGGTATCCGTATCGGCTCGCCGGCGATCACCACACGCGGCTTCAAGGAAGCTGAAGCGAAACAGGTGGCACACCTGATCGCCGATGTGCTGGATAACCCGACCGACGAAGCCGCTATTGCGGCGACGAAGGAAAAGGTCCACGCATTGACGAGCCGTTTCCCGGTATACGGAGCCTAAAGCTTGAAATGCCCTTTCTGCGGTGCAGATGATACCCAGGTCATTGATTCGCGAGTCAATGAAGAGGGCAACAGCATACGCCGCCGCCGGCGCTGTGCCAGTTGCGACAAGCGCTTTACCACTTACGAGGTGGCCGACCTGCACCTGCCGCAGGTGGTGAAGCAGAACGGCACGCGCGAGGAGTTCAGCAAGGACAAGCTGCGCCTTTCATTCACGCGAGCACTGCATAAACGGCCGGTGCCTACCGAGTATGTGGATCGCGCCATCGACCACATCGTGCAAAAGATACTGGGGCAGGGCGAGCGCGAGATTGCCGCACGCGACCTGGGTGAGGTCGTGATGCAGGAGCTGCGTCTGATGGATAAGGTCGCCTACATTCGTTTCGCTTCGGTGTACCGCAGCTTCCAGGACGTGGACGACTTCCACGATGTCATCCGCGACTTATAAGTAGCTATAAGTCACAGCATCCTGCCATGACTATCCATTCCTCCGCAGATCATCTGTTCATGGCCCAGGCGCTGCGCCTGGCCGAGCAGGGCCTCTATACCACCATGCCGAATCCGCGCGTGGGCTGTGTCATCGTAAAAGCCGGCCGGGTAATCGGTACTGGCGCGCATCTGCGTGCCGGGGAGCCACACGCGGAAGTGCTGGCATTGCGTGCCGCAGGCGGGGAAGCACGGGGAGCCGATGTATATGTGACGCTGGAACCATGTAGCCATCATGGGCGCACACCGCCTTGTGCCGATGCCCTGGTGCAGGCAGACGTGAAGCGCGTGGTAGTAGCCATGCAGGACCCGAACCCGCAGGTCGCCGGTAGCGGGCTTGCCTATCTCAAGGAACACGCCATAGAGGTTTCCTGCGGCCTGATGCAGGCCCAAGCCATTGAGCTTAACCCCGGTTTCATTTCACGCATGTCACGCAATCTCCCTTTTGTCCGCAGCAAGATTGCCGCCAGCCTCGATGGTCGCACGGCGTTGACCAATGGCGAGAGCAAGTGGATCACCGGCACAGCTGCCCGGCTTGACGTGCAGCACTGGCGCGCGCGTTCCAGCGCTATCCTGACGGGGATTGAGACTGTGCTGGCGGATGACCCTGGCATGACGGTACGCGAGCTGGATATCCCGCACCAGCCGCTGCGCGTGGTCGCCGATAGCCGCCTGCGCATCTCGCCGCAGGCAAAAATACTGCAGGGCGGCAATGTGCTGATAGCGCATACGGCCGACCCCGACAATAAAGCGATCGCCTTGCGGGATGCCGGTGCGGAGCTAGTGGAGCTACCCGATACTAATGGCCGCGTATGCCTGAAAAGCCTGATGACCGAGCTAGCCAGGCGCGAGATCAACGAAGTGCTGGTGGAAGCCGGACAAGGGTTGAATGGCGCGCTGCTGGAGCAGGGCCTGATCGATGAGTTGCTGATCTATTATGCCCCGGTGCTGATGGGCGGCGAAGCCAGAGGTATGTTTGCCATGCCGCCCCTGACCCAGATGAGTCAGCGTACCCAACTGGATATTATCGAGCTACGGCAAATCGGCGGCGATATCCGCATTCGCGCCAAGCCCGTAAAGATTAGCGGCTGACGACCTATGCTGATCGATACGCACTGCCACCTGGATGCCGGCGAATTCGATGCAGATCGCGATACGGTGGCGCAGGTTGCCCTGGAAAATGGGGTTCGCGTGATAGTGGTGCCTGGCGTCGAGCGGGCCAATTTTGACACTGTAATCCGCCTCACCGAAAAACACAGGCAATGCGCCCTGGCGCTGGGCATTCATCCTTCCTACGCGGACAAGGCCCAGCCAGATGATCTGGCCTTCCTGGCTGCGCTGGTCGAGAAGAACAACCCGGTTGCGATCGGCGAGATCGGGCTGGATTTCTTTGCCGAGCGTGGTGAGCCTGATTATAAACGCGAGACGCAGGAGCATTTCCTGTCCGAGCAGCTGAAGTTGGCACAGCAGTTCGACCTGCCGGTCATCCTGCATGTGCGCAAGGCAGTCGATGATGTGCTCAAGCACCTGCGTCGGATCAAGGTGCGGGGCGGCATCGCGCATGCCTTCAATGGCAGCAGGCAGCAGGCCGATATGTTTATCGAGATGGGTTTCAAGTTGGGATTCGGCGGCGCGATGACCTATCCGCGTGCCTTGAGGATACGTGAATTGGCGCAGACGCTACCGCTGGAAGCTATTGTGCTGGAAACCGATGCGCCGGATATTCCGCCGGAATGGCTGGGGCATCGCGGCCGGAATAGTCCTGCGGAACTGTTAAATATCGCACGGACGTTGGCAGATTTGAGGGGTCTGGATGTCGCTCAAGTGGCTGAAATGACAACGAAGAATGCACTACACGCCTTACCAAAAATAGCCGACTTATACACACCACTTCAAGTGCTACATTAAGCAAATGTAAAAAATTGTGATAATCCAATGACATATAATAAACCATTGATTTATATAAAAAAATTAACAGATTAAATATTAAGCGTTTACGAAAAGTTGTTTCAAATGCAAGAGTTACATTTTTAAGTCACAGATATTCACAAAGTTATCCACAGTTTTTGTGGATGACATTTAAGAATTTAAATAGGTATTGAATAAGCAGATTTTTTATGAATGTTGACGGCAAAAATTTTCGCACCATCTGGCCGGATCCGCGCCTGAAAAGTGTCTCTATTATCGACCAGACGCTATTGCCGCATAGGTTTGAGGTTGCACAGATATATAGCGTGGATGGTATGGAGCAGGCCATCAGGAGTATGCAGGTACGCGGAGCCCCGCTGATCGGCGCTGCTGCTGCTTATGGCGTCGCCCTTGCTATGCTGGAGGATGATAGCGACGCCCATCTCTCACATGCCTGCCAAGTGCTGCTTGCAAGCCGCCCGACAGCTGTCAATCTGCAGTGGGCGCTCAGGCGTATGCAGGATCATCTGAGCGGTATTGCCCCGGGGAAACGCAATATGAGCGCGTGGAAAGAGGCCGCAAAAATCTGCGAAGAGGATGTGAAGCTGAACCAGGCCATCGGGCAGCACGGCCTGAAATTGATACAGCAATTGGCCGCAGGCAGAGCCGGCGCGCTGAATATATTGACGCACTGCAATGCCGGCTGGCTGGCGACAGTGGACTGGGGAACCGCGCTGGCACCCATCTACGCCGCGCATGCAGCCGGTGTCCCGCTGCATGTATGGGTGGATGAAACGCGGCCGCGCAACCAGGGTGCCAGCCTCACGGCATGGGAGCTGGGCCAGCATGGCATCCCACACACTGTCGTCAGCGATAATGCAGGCGGGCGCCTGATGCAGAATGGGCAGGTGGACATGGTCATTGTCGGCGCCGACCGCGTGACCAGCACTGGCGATGTCTGCAACAAGATCGGCACTTACCTGCAGGCGCTGGCGGCGCATGACAACCATATCCCGTTCTATGCGGCAGTGCCATCGCCGACCATAGACTGGGCCATACAGGATGGCTTGTCGCAGATCGTGATCGAGGAGCGCAGCGCGGATGAAGTGGCTTTTATCACAGGGCGGCTGGTGGATGGTAGTGGCGATATGAAACTGGCTACGGTGAACATACTGCCCGCCGGCAGCAAGGCAGCCAACCCGGCGTTCGACGTGACACCGGCGCGCCTGGTGACTGGTATCATTACCGAATCGGGCGTATGCAAGCCCGGACAATTGACAGCGTTATTTCCAGGCAAGTGATAAGGCTAATCTGATGCAACTGCTGCGTGAACAACTGGTTACTGCCGCAAAAAAACTGTGTGCCATCGGCCTGAACCAGGGTG
>CAZBSR010000093.1:0-5292 GCA_964494575.1 uncultured Methylophilaceae bacterium
TTGTATGGGCGGGTCAGCGATTACGCCAAACGGGTCGGCGTCGAGTTCCATGAAGGTGTGCGGCCATGGCATGTTCCGGTCGATGTCGCATTACCTTGCGCAACACAGAATGAACTGGATGGCGATGATGCCGCCCTGCTGGTCAAGAATGGCGTGATCTGCGTGGCGGAAGGTGCGAATATGCCCTCTACCTATGAAGCAATGAAAACATTTGAAGCCAACGGGGTGCTATATGCGCCAGGCAAAGCCAGTAATGCCGGCGGCGTTGCCACCTCAGGCCTTGAGATGAGCCAGAACGCAATGCGGATCTCCTGGCCGCGCGAAGAGGTGGATGCACGTCTGCACGCCATCATGTGCAGCATCCATGAGGCATGCCTGAAGCACGGGCGCCGCGACGACGGCAGCATCAGCTATGTGGATGGGGCTAACGTTGCAGGCTTCGTCAAGGTTGCAGATGCCATGCTGGCGCAGGGCGTGATTTAACCCCCACTCGAAGCAAAAAAAAGCGGTTCACAGTGATGTGAACCGCTTTTTTCATGCTCATCGTGCACATCGTTTAAAGCATATGCACTTCCTGCGAGGCGCTAAAGTCTAACGCGTATTTTCGTTGGACTCAGTTTGTGAAGCTCGCTCTTCCAGATCCTTCTGCTCATCCGACTTCAGGGCTTTGGTGTGCGGACGCGATTTTTTCGTTTCGGGCTTTGCATTTTCGCTGTCGTTAGCCATAGGCTTCTGATGCAGCTTTTCGACGTTCTGGCTGGCCGGGCTGTAAGTGTTGGTTGAGTCCTGGGTCTGCGCGTCGGCCAGCACCGCTGTGCTGAAGCCAAAAACGCTTGCCATACATACTGCTAAAATGGATTTACGCATTTAAACCTCCTAAGTGAGTCCGTGAGTAAGTACGGAACCCATCATAAGGTTTGCGTTGCGACATGGCTGTGAGCCGCCTTCCTATTCTCATGTCAGAGATGGACGACCTTACGATCGCCTTCCACATAACAGTGCATCCGACCTGCTTATGCGCCTTGCAGATACGTTATCTGTGGCAGGTTTACCTTGGGGTTTTCCTTACGCGCGTCTTCATGTAATTGCCTGATCAGTATTCTCGCCTGGTCAAGATCGTCCACGCGGAACAGGAATAACACCTCTTTGGCATCCTCAACGTTTCTCCACAGGTGCTCCAGAACCAGGCCTTGCTCTTTATGTAGCGGTGCCCCTGCCTCCAATATCCGCCTGACCTCATCGAAATCGACGTCGATAAGTTTCGCCAATACATGTGCCATTGCGGCTCTCCTCATAGCTTCTAATTGCTTTGACTATATCGCACTGACATTCAATCAGTGTGTACGTTACCGCCCCGATAACCCAGGCACTCCCAGTCAATATACCGTCAGGCACTTTTCCTAAACGAGCCAGAGCCGCATGCGTTAATCCTGGCAGAACAAACATATGAATACTTTTTAATTCGAAGGGGATTCCAAATGGGCAAATACCTGTTCGCATTGGCGGCATTGGGCGTTGGCACATATTTATATATGCATTTATATATGGCCCCATCAAAAAACATGCAGGCTGCGGCTGAATACGAGATTGCCCAACTGCATAACCCATTGATACCTATTCCGGCAAACGTGAGGGAGATGCAAGAACGATTGGATGCAGACATGCAGGCTGGCACAAAAATTACCCTTGTATCATCGCCCGCGCCAAGAAGCGGGCTTGATTAGAATCGCTTCAGGCAATGCGTGAATGTAGGGTGTCATCCCCTTGTAAACATTCTCTTACACTGTTTTAAGCGCAAGCCGTACATGTTTTTCAGGCCGCATCATCTAACATCCAAGCGTCATTGATAAATGTCAGGTGCCATATGAAAACCAAACATGCATTTACAAACTCTTCCAAAGACACGCTCATCGCAAGATACCTGAAGGAAACTTCGATAGTGGATAGCGAGAGGTATCGCATGGATTTGAAAGACCTGGGAAAATCAATGTTGGCTAGCATGGAGAAGCTGAAAGATCTGGGCGGATTTGGCAGCAGGATAAAACCTTGAGATCAAACCACTTTTCGATTCATTAGCAGTTAACAAGAAGCAAATTCCAAAAAATAATTCAGAAAGGAAATTGTATGGCTCTCAATCTAACCTTGGCTCCAATTGTTTCACTCATCGCTGGTGTTCTCATCCTGATCATGCCACGGCTGCTCAATTACATCGTCGCGCTGTATCTCATCATTATTGGCTGTATAGGTATATTCGGCGGCAACTTGTAATCCGCCGGGTGTGTATTACAGCCCGAATTAATGATATCTGGACGGTAGATTCTCACGCCCCCACTGCAAGGTCTTGCTCATCCAGACCAGTTCATCCAGGAAACCGACTACTCTTTCCGTGTATGCATCGTCGAGAAGCTTGCCCTGCTTATCGAACTTGCTACCCACCAGCGGAAAATTAAGGTCACTGAATGTGACTGCCAGCCCCAATTCCCGCACCATGGGAACCATGGCTTCAAGGACGCGCGTACCGCCCCATGGCCCCGCTGACACACCGACAAAAGCCACGCTTTTATGGATATATTCTTCCAGTAAGATATCCAGAACGCTTTTCAACGCGCCAGGGTAGCCATGGTTATATTCGGGCGAAACGATCACCAGTCCATCTGCCTTGATAATAGCATCGCGCCACTCAGGGAACTGGTCTTTGAGGCCGGTACCATAGTCGTGTCGAGGCAATTCAAAATCGCCTACGTCAAACAAACGGGTTTCAATTTCCGGCCTTTTTTCCATTTCGCTGACCAGCCATTTCGCCACATGGATACTTTTCCTCTCCTGACGATTGGTACCGAGGATAACTGGCAGGAATAATTTGCTCATGATATTGCTCCTTGGAAACGAATGCCGAATAAAAGCGTCAAGCATGAAGTGTCACATGATTGCCGCGACGTGAACGTTAGATAGCGTACTTTTCATCTGCGGCTTTTGATGCACACTGCCCTTTGCGTAATACTTACGATAAATTTAACGCTGGGCCGGAAGGTCTATAATGGGCCTTTCAAGATAAATATCTTACCGGACAAACCGAAAGAACATCTTTGAATAATCCTGAACTAATTGGCGGAAAATTGTTACAACGCTACTCTGGCATACGTCAGCGTATGCTGGAGTTGGCGGAGCCGCTGAGCGAAGCTGATATGACGATCCAGGGCGCGGAATTCGCCAGCCCTGGCAAATGGCATCTTGCACATACCACATGGTTTTTTGAAGAATTCTTCCTGAAATCCTTCCCGGGCTATAGCAAGAAATCGGAAATCTATCACTTCTTCTTCAACTCCTATTATGAGGCGGTGGGCGCAAGACAGCAGCAGGGCTTGCGTGGCCTAATTACCCGGCCAAGCCTGGCTGAAGTGATTGAATACCGCCATGCGATTGATGATGATGTGATGAGTACTTTAGCCAATGGCGTATGCCCCGAAATGGAGGCCATCATCGAGCTGGGCCTGCAACATGAGCAGCAACACCAGGAGCTGTTCCTGACTGATATTCTGTACAACCTCTCATTGAACCCAACTTGCCCGGCCTACAGGCAAGCCGGGCATGCACACAAAAAAGCTCCCGCGGCGGCTTTCTCGCCGCAACCCAATGCCATGATCACATTTCCTGGCGGCCTGGAAACTATCGGCCATATGGGAGACGGCTTCGGATTCGATAACGAATTTCCCCGACACCAGACATATCTGCAGCCCTACCAGTTAACCAGCCATTTAGTGACCAATGCTGATTGGATCGCTTTCATCAAGGACGGCGGCTACAGCAATCCATTGCTTTGGCTGTCTGACGGCTGGAAGATTGTGCGGGCCGAAGGCTGGCAAATGCCGCTGTACTGGATGGGACAGGATGGCTATCAAGCCATGACATTGGACGGCCTGCAGGAAGTGGATTTAAACGCGCCGGTGAGCCATATCAGCTATTTTGAAGCGGATGCATTCGCGCGCTGGGCCGGCAAGCGGCTACCCACTGAAGCCGAATGGGAGGTAGCCGCCAGAGGGCAAAAAATCGCCGGCAACTTCGCCGATAATGGCCTTTATCATCCCGCAGTCTCGACGGCCCAGAAATCAGGGCCTCTGAAGCAGTTGTATGGAGATGTCTGGGAATGGACCGCCAGCCCTTATAGCCCCTACCCCGGCTTTAAGCCCAACCCCGGTGCCGTGGGCGAATACAATGGAAAATTCATGAGCGGGCAATATGTATTACGCGGCGGCTCATGCGTGACTCCGCAAGATCATATTCGTGCCACTTACCGGAACTTCTTTTATCCGCATCAGCGCTGGCAATTCACCGGATTGAGGCTGGCCCAGGATGTTTCGGATAATACCGCTATACGAGAAAACACATGAGTGTGAGCTTAGCAACCAACCGCCGGCCGTTCGAGGAACCGGAAGAACGCTCTGAATTTATTGCCGATGTCTTGTATGGCTTAGCACAACCCGATAAGACCCTGCCTTGCAAATGGTTCTATGATGCAGCCGGCTCCGATCTGTTTGAACAGATTACCAAGACCCCTGAATACTACCTGACACGAGTAGAAACGGATTTGCTGCTCAAGCTCACACCTGAGCTGGCGGCCCGTATTCCCGACCTGTCAGCAGTCATTGAGCCGGGCAGCGGTTCCAGCAACAAAACCCGTATCCTGCTTCAATCGCAGCCGCAATTGCGCGAATATATTCCGATAGACATTTCTGCAGATTTTTTATATGCCAGCGTGAGCATCCTGAAAAAGGAGTTCCCACGCTTAAAGGTAAGTCCTTTGGTGCTTGATTTCACCGCCTTGTCCCAACCACTCAGGAGGGATATGAGCGGCGAATGCCTAGTGTTTTTCCCTGGGTCCACTATTGGCAACTTCAATGCGTCCGAGGCAAAAGACCTGCTGAAGAACATTCGCATCATGGCTGGCAAGGCCTGCTGGCTGCTGATAGGTGTGGATATGACACAGAATGCGGCTCGTTTGCTGGATGCCTATAACGACAAGGCCGGTATTACGGCGCAGTTCAACAAGAATATGCTGTCACGCATTAACCGTGAGTTGGACGCAAACTTTGACTTGGAGAAATTTGAGCATCGCGCGATTTTCAACATCGAGCAGCACCGTATCGAGATGCACCTGGTCAGCACGGAAAAACAGACCGTAAAATTAGCCGGGCGGAGCTTTTCTTTTGAGGCAAATGAATTTATCCATACCGAGAATTCCTACAAATACCCCAGGGATAAATTCGAATCGCTGCTGCATGAAGCCGGCTGGCT
>CAZBSR010000094.1:0-2759 GCA_964494575.1 uncultured Methylophilaceae bacterium
CCTGGGTAGAGGCGACACCTTCAAAGCTCAAACCCGGGCATCCCGCTAAAATCTCGGTAAGAGCCTCGCGCAGTAACGCGGAGTCTTCAACCAATAAAACTTTCATTAATCTGGGTGTGGCAGAATTGTTTTTTGATTTTGAGGCCACCCTTGTTCCTAGATTAACAGCGCGATTTGCTTCGTCAGATAATAAATAGCTCATAAAATAACAGTATCGGTAATTATCCTACATTTTCCTACAGTGGGTCATGAGATCAATTGGTTCTTGATGGCGTAATAAGTCAGGTCGGCGTTGGTCTTCAAGCTCATTTTCTCCAAAATGCGCGTCCGGTAGGTGCTGACGGTCTTTACGCTGATACATAGCTCTTCACCTATTTCCGTGGCGCTCAAGCCGCCCGCAAGCTTGAAGAACACCTGGAATTCCCGGCTCGACAAAGTCTCATGCAGCAACTTGTCGCTGGGATGCGTCAGCTCATTGGTCATCAATTCTGCCAGCTCAGAAGAGATGTAACGCTTGCCATTGGCGATTACGCGAATGGCCCTAATCACTTCCTCCGAGTCCGCATCCTTCGACAGATAACCCTTGCAGCCGCTACGCATCAGGTTGAGAGCGTATTGTTCTTCTGCATAACCGCTCAGGATCAGTACCGGCAGGTCAGGCGCAACATGTTTCAGGTCATGCAAGGTATCGACGCCATTTTTATCCGGCATGGATATATCCATCACGACTACATCGTACTGATTCTTCCGAATCAGTTTAATCGCTTCTATCCCTGATGCTGCTTCCCCTGTTACTTCCAGGTCGGACTCAAGTTCTATCAGATTCCGTAAACCCTGGCGCACAATGCTGTGGTCATCAACCAGCAATATCTTCTTCATGGAAACTACGCTCCCTGACAGCTAAATTCAATGTTACGAGAGCCCATACTAATGGGCAAGGCCTTGCATTTGCCAATTAGAGCATAGGCTTACGATAAGTGCTCATCGTCTGCTGCAGGCGCGTCGCTACCGTTTTGTTCCTCGGAACGAGATGAACCTACCAGATAGCCGATTAGAAGACCCGCGCCGAGTACTGCAGACAATGTCAGCAGTGTGCGCTTTTGTAGTGCATTCTGTGAGGAAGTTTTACCCGCCTGTATGGCATGCACGACTTCTGTCTGGATGGAATCTTTCCAGCCGAGCAACTGTTCAGCCAGTTGATCCTTGATTTCGTTGGCTGTATCTGCAGCGGCCTTGGGGCCGATAAATTCGCGGAAACTTTCAAGTAAAGCCAGTGCCTCACCTTTGGTAGCGAGCGATTTGCTTTGCACTTTTTTACCCAGCTTTTTTGCGGCGCTTCCTGCCTCGTGTGTGATATCGACTACATTTTCCTTAACGCTCTCCAGAAGGTGTCCTGCATTTTCCTTGATGTCTGAATTCTTGCCAGTAGAGTTGAACATGAATATCTCCATTTAATTAAATTACTTACACTCGGTTACGCGGTTATTTAACGAGAAAAATCCCCGCCAGCAAAGACAGGATGGTGATTACTAAGAATATGAAAAATAGTATCTTGGCGATACCCGCCGCACTTGCCGCGATCCCGCTAAACCCAAAAAAGGCGGCTATCAATGCGATAACAAAGAAGACGATCGAGTAATGCAGCATAATGTTTCCTTTCAATTACTTAAGCTAACCGAGTGTCAACGGTCTATACTTTAATATATATGTCCTTGCGGCTCTTAGAGGATATATGCTGAAACCCTTGTCAGATAAAGATTACAAGCTGATTAATAATAAAAACAATATAGAGAATAGTGAGTGGTCATGAATTGGTTATGGCAGATTAATAAAAAGCTTGGCGGCCGCGTGATCAGCATGATGCTGGTCGCCTTGGCACTATCACTTGTGGCTGTCATATTCACTGACACCTGGATCAGTACAATCAAAGCCCAGAGCGAGAAAATCGCGGAAATCAGGCGCAATAGCATTGCCTTGAGGGAACTGAAGACCGATCTTTTTGAAGCGGAGAGCGCCCAGCGCGGTTTCCTCCTGACCCAGAGTGAAGGTTATATTGCGCCTCTCAACAAGGCCATAGAATCCGCACGTACACACGTTCGGTCAATCATCGGACTGGTATCAAAAACCGCAGCTTATGTCCCTATTGATGAAGAAAAGGAGTGGGTGCTGGCATTGTCCTCCAGCCTCGAATCCAAAATCTCCGAGATGCAATTAACGGCTTTGCTGGTCAGGCAGGGTAAGGTTAAGGATGCGACGCAGGTTTTATCCACCAATAAAGGCATGGTGGATTCGCAGAAAATAACCCAGATGATAGAAGAGATGGTGGCTACACAGGACGAAGGGGAAAATGCAATAAAGCGAGAGCGCGAAACCACGCTGGCATGGGCACGAGGGTCCATCTACGGTAATGCATTGGTGCTCATGTTGCTGGTGATCCTGGTGATAAGGCAACTCCTGAGTGAAATGGCAGCGCGTGACCGATTGCGTGAGCAGTTGAATATAGAGCTCAAGAACTATGAGACTCAACTGGATGACCGGACCAAGCTGCTTAAAGCACTGGCGCTTGACGCCCAATCCGATGTTGAGCGCGAGCGACAGAAACTGGCGCGCGAACTGCATGATGAACTGGGCTCCATACTGACCGCGACCAAGATGGACGTCTCATGGGCTATCCGTAAATCCAGGGAGCCTCTACCGGAAGTTAGCGAGAAATTATCCAAGACCATACGTTACCTGGATCAGGGCATCCAGTTCAAACG
>CAZBSR010000094.1:2859-5274 GCA_964494575.1 uncultured Methylophilaceae bacterium
GCGCGGGATATAGAGCGCGATGCGGCACGGGATGAAGCGCGCGATCTCACACGCGATGAAGCACGTGACATAGGACGTGATCCGGGGCGTGACGAAGAGCGTGACCCTGGACGTGATGAAGCACGCGACATAGGGCGTGATCCGGGACGTGACGAAGAGCGCGACATAGAACGCGATAGCTAACTCTCAACAGGTAGGCCTCGTCCTACGCTATATCCAGACTGCCCCCGACTCATTATCAAAGCAGACAAATGTAATATGCCTCCACAACGACGAATTCAATATTCGTGCGTTCCAAATTAACAGGAGACATCATGAAAAATAAATTTAACCTGAAATCCGCAGCAGTATTGGTATCTTTGGTACTGGGTGCATCGAGCATGCATGCTCTGGCTTACGGAACCGCAGACGATATCAACCAGGGTCCTTTTGAAAAAGAATTCAAGGCCTTGGACAAGAACAGCAACGGCACGCTAACCAGAACGGAAGCTGGTGCCGACAAGTTCTACACCAGAGACCATTTCAAGGCTGCAGACTTGGATCACGACGGCACCCTTGATCAAAAGGAATATGCCGATTACAAATCCGCTGAACAGCAAAAGAATGCCGGGCGCGTAGTGGATGATTCTGTCATCACTACCAAGGTTAAAGCCAGCCTGCTCAAGGAAGAGGGCTTTAAAGGCCTGAAGGTGAGCGTTGAAACTCACAAGGGCGTTGTACTCTTGAGCGGTTTCGTGGATAACAGCGCGCAAGTCAGCCGTGCTGAAGATGTCGCTAAATCCATTGATGGTGTTAAATCCGTCAAGAATGCGCTTACAGTAAAAGGTTAAGCAAAGTTAGGCTGACTATTTAGCCCTCTGTCATTCGCAGGGGTAGATATGCAAAAACCCGGTGCGCTTAACGGCGCATCGGGTTTTTATTTGCTTGTTATTATGAGTTTTTATTGGGTTACATGGATTGAGTTACATAGATCAGTTTATCGGTGGCAAAGCCAAGGTCCTTGGCCTTTGCGATAAGCTCTGCTTTTACCGGCTCGGGCAATTGCGGTGTGCGTGACAATATCCAGAAGTAAGATCTATCCGGCCCGCAGATCATTACGTAGTTGTAGTCAGGCTTATCCAGCTCGATGATGTTGTATGCGCCATAAAATGGCCCGAAAAAAGATACCTTCAGCTTGCCGGTGTAGGTCTTGTCCGGATTCCGGGCATCAACAAAATAAGCCTTGCCTACCGCTTCCTGCCATTCTTTTTTCTCCGGGTTGTAGCCGCGATTGACTACCTTGATTTCGCTTTCTTTCTGTAGGGTGTAGGTAGCCGTGACTTTCTCCAGGCCGCGCTCAAATGAGTGATCCAGCCGCGCGATCTCATACCAGGTGCCCAGGTACTTGCTGGCGTCAACATGATCGACCACCTTGACCCCGTCCGGCACGCCCATACAGCCCGTTAGCAGCAAGGCGTATGCAAAGGCGCAAATCAACAGCAGTTTGGTTTTCATAATATTCACTCGCTAAAATCAAATAATGCAAAAAGGGCAGGGCGATAAAATCGCCCTGCCCTCGGGCGTCAGCTCAAGCTAATAGACTTAAGTGCGCTACTTAAGTACGCAGAATTTAAGTACGCCAAGGGTGCTTCGGCAGATCGCAGATGCCCGCAACCTTCACGCCGGCCTGCGCCACTTCATGATCGTGCTCCACGGTGCCGCCACTGACACCAATCGCGCCGACCAGGATTCCGTCATCATCCACAATCGGCAAGCCACCTGGGAAAGTGATCAGGCCTTCATTCGAATGCTCAATGCTGAAAAGCGGGCCGCCAGGCTGTGAAAGCTTACCGATCTCGCCGGAAGGCATCGCAAAATAACAGGCCGTTTTCGCTTTCTTCATGGCCACGTCAATACTACCGACCCACGCATCATCCATGCGGCGGAAGGCTTTCAGGTTGGCACCTGAGTCCAGCACTGCGATACAGAAAGTGACACCGATTTTTTGTGCGTGTGCGATTGCGGCATCAATAATCCGCTCTGCCTGGTCATAATTTACGTGCATTTTGTTGCTCCTGTGTCGTTATCGGGAAGGGTGAAAACCGGAATGGTTCGGTTAATTGTCAGCGTGCCATTGTTAGATGACATGGGAAATTCATTACCAAGACTTCATTGAAGACTTCTATTGTATGGACAGCGCGCACCCCGGCGTTAGTTCCGCATCAATGTGATTATTTAGCGGGAATATTGCGCGAATCCTGGCTGATTGCTCATAAAAGAGATGACGTTGTAGCGCAGGCAAGGACGCCTGAGCTACTTTATCGACCTGTCGTAGAGACTTGCTTAGCGGCCTCGGTTACCGCCGCCATTGCCATTCCGGCCATAATTCGGCTTGGGCGAAAACAAGGCTGCCTGCGGCATGGCTTGGTGGCGCGC
>CAZBSR010000095.1:0-5255 GCA_964494575.1 uncultured Methylophilaceae bacterium
AAGCGGTGAAGGTATTGCAGGCGCTGGCAAAGTCCGGCTTGAAGCTGGAAATGCAAGAGGCGCCCATTGGCGGTGCCGGATATGATGCAGCGGGGGATCCGTTACCGGAAGCTACACTTAATCTGGCCAAGGGGTCGGATGCAGTGCTGCTCGGCGCAGTAGGTGGCTGGCAATACGATACGCTGCCACGTGATATGCGCCCTGAGCGCGGCCTGCTGCGTATCCGCAAGGAACTGAATCTGTTTGCCAATTTGCGCCCGGCGCTGCTGTATCCGGAGCTGGCCTCTGCTTCCACGCTTAAGCCTGAAGTGGTTTCCGGCCTGGATATCATGATTGTGCGGGAGCTGACGGGCGATATTTATTTCGGCCAGCCACGCGGTATCAGCACATTGCCCAACGGCGAGCGTGAGGGTATCAATACCATGCGTTACAGCGAATCCGAGATTCGGCGCATCGGCCATGTTGCATTCGATATCGCCATGAAACGTCGCAAAAATAATCAAAAGGCGAAGGTCTGTTCGGTAGATAAGGCCAACGTGCTGGAGACTACCGAGTTATGGCGTCAGGTGATGATCGAGCTATCTGCCGAATATCCCGAAGTCGAGCTGTCGCATATGTACGTGGATAATGCCGCCATGCAATTGGTCAGGGCACCAAAGCAGTTTGATGTGATCGTCACGGGTAATATTTTCGGCGATATCCTGTCCGACGAGGCTTCGATGCTCACGGGCTCTATCGGCATGTTGCCTTCAGCGTCCCTGGATCAGAATAAAAAAGGCATGTACGAACCCAGCCACGGCTCTGCCCCTGACATTGCAGGCAAGGATATAGCCAATCCGCTGGCGACCATCCTTTCTGCTGCCATGATGCTGCGCTACACATTCAATGATGAAGCGAATGCAGCGCGTATCGAAAATGCTGTTAAAGCGGCTTTGGCTCACGGCTATCGCACCGGCGACATATATACCGAAGGCGGGAAGCAGGTGAAATGCAGCGAGATGGGTGATGCGGTCGTAGCGGCTTTAAATTAGTCAGTTGGGTGAATGAGGATACGAAGATGTTGAGAGTGGGTTTTATCGGATGGCGTGGAATGGTCGGCTCTGTGTTGATGCAACGCATGCGCGAGGAGAATGATTTTCAGCATATCGAGCCGGTATTTTTTACGACCTCGCAGCCGGGCGGAAAAGGGCCGGATGTCGGCAAAGATACGCCGCCCTTGAAGGACGCCCGCAACGTTGTCGAATTAAAGGCGATGGATGTCATCGTATCTTGCCAGGGCGGCGACTACACCACCGAGGTTTTTCCTCAATTGCGCACTGCCAAATGGGAGGGCCACTGGATAGATGCGGCCTCCACTATGAGAATGGAGAAAGACGCGATCATCATTCTTGACCCGGTGAATATGGATGTAATTGAAGCTGGTCTTGTAAAGAACAACAGGAACTGGATAGGCGGTAATTGTACAGTTTCTCTGATGCTGATGGCTCTGGATGGCCTTTTCCGCGCTGATATGATCGAGTGGGCAAGCTCCATGACTTATCAGGCAGCTTCGGGCGCAGGTGCACAGAATATGCGCGAACTGCTGAAGCAGATGGGCGAGGCACATCGGGTCGCAAGCGAGCTGCTGGCTGATCCGGCATCCGCTATCCTGGATATCGACCGCGAAGTGGCGGGTACTCTGCGCGATGAGCGCTTCCCGACGGCGCATTTTGGAGTGCCATTGGCCGGCAGCCTGATCCCATGGATCGATAAGGATCTCGGCAACGGCCAGAGCAAGGAGGAATGGAAAGGCCAGGCGGAAACCAACAAGATACTTGGCCGCGAAGGCCGGCCTGTGCCGATCGATGGGCTCTGCGTACGTATTGGCGCTATGCGCTGCCATTCGCAGGCGCTCACCATCAAGTTAAAGCGCGATATTCCATTGGACGAGATCAACGGTATGCTGGCCGAAGCCAATGCCTGGGCGAAGGTAGTACCGAATGAGCGCGAAATCACCATGAAAGAGCTTACGCCTACAGCGGTGACTGGCAAGTTGACAGTGCCAATCGGGCGCCTGCGCAAAATGAGTATGGGTAATGAATACCTATCAGCATTCACAGTCGGTGATCAGTTGTTGTGGGGAGCAGCGGAGCCTTTGCGTCGTATGTTAAGGGTTCTGGTAGAAGCACATTCAGGCTAGATTGCAAGGTATGGCAACTGCCTTAAGTTACTAATTTAACTTGAGATAGCTCGTCAATATAATGTTCAGTATGAGCTTGCATCCCTAACTATTTGATGTTAATTTAATAAAGCGACTATAAGTTTGATTAAGGGTGGGATAGTGCATAAGTTCAAATTAAAACAGATCACAATTGCAGCTTGCTTTGCATTAATGCCATTCGCGGCTTACGCTGCGGGCTTAGGCAAGCTGACTGTTATTTCGGGACTCGGGGAACCATTAAATGCTGAAATCGAGCTGGTTTCCGTTACCCCTGAAGAACTGCCCTCGCTTAGTGCAGCAATCGCATCCAGTGAAGCTTATGCTGCTCAAGGTGTGGAGCGCACTTCCCTGCACGGCTCAATCAAGATCGAGACCACCAAAAGGGCAAATGGCACACCTATTCTGAAGTTGACTACGTCGCAGCCTGTAAGCGATCCGTTTCTTGATATGCTGGTACAAGTGGATTGGCCTACAGGACGCCTGTTACGTGAATATACGGCGCTGCTGGATCCTCCCGGGTACTCCGCAAGCAGCACTGGTAGTAACTCGCCTGCAGTAGTGTCTTCGCCTTCCTCCAGCGCTACCGCATCGGTGTCGAGTGCGGGGGGGCAGAAAAGCCCAGCCAGAAAATCATCCTCTAGATCCAAAGCGGCGGTAACACCTGCACCGGATGCTACGAACAACACCTCTGGCGAAGAACATGAAACCAGGCGCGGTGACACACTCAGCGCCATCGCCAAGCAAATGCAGGTCGAAGGTGTCAGCCTGGACCAGATGTTGGTTGGACTGTATCAGGCCAATAAGGAAGCGTTTTCCGGCGGCAACATGAATCGCTTGAAAGTTGGCCAGATTATCCGCGCACCAAGTGCTGATGAACTGCAGGCCATCCCCCAGCAGGAAGCCGCCAGCCAAATCCGGGCGCAAACCGCAGACTGGAATGCTTATCGCAACAAGCTTGCAGGTATCGTTGCCGAAAACCCGGCGAGTAGTGAAGACACAGACAATCAATCCTCGGGCGGGAAGCTGACAGCCGCGGCAGAAGACAAAGCCGCGCCTGCTGCCAGTGGCCCGCGTGATGTGGTCAAGCTTTCAAAAAGTGATACAGAGACAGAAAACGGTAACAAGGCTGATGTAAAGGCGTTGCAGGATAAGCTGACCGCGATGCAGGAAGAGGGCATCGCCAGGGAAAAAAGCGTGAAAGAAGCCAATGAGCGCACGGCAGCCCTTGAAAAGCAGATTGCAGATATGCAGAAGCTGTTGGCAGTCAAGAATCAGGCTATGGCGGAAATACAAAAGAATGCGGGTGCTGTTCCTGCACCGGCTGCAACGCCTGCGCCTGTTGTGCCTGCTCCCGCACCTGTAGAGGCCGCCAAGGATGTAATACCACCTGAAACCCCTGCGGCTCCGGCTGCCCAGGAGCCGGCAAAAGCTGAAACCCCCACAGTCGCGGAAAATGCAAAGCCTCAGGCGGTTAAACCGGTAAAGAAAAAAATAATTATGCCGCCACCCGCTCCGGTGGAAGAACCCAGCCTGCTGGATGATTTGCTAGGCGCTCTCGGCGAGAATGCCACCTTGCTGGCTGGCCTGGTGGGAGCGCTGATATTGGGTGCGGGCGCATGGCTGTTTCTGCGAAACAAGCGTAAACGCGGTCTGGACAGCTTTGAACAAGGCATCCTGACTTCCGGCGGCCTGAAGGCGAATACTGTTTTTGGCAATACCTCAGGGGACACGGTAGATACCGGGGACACTTCCTTCCTTACTGATTTCTCGCAAAGCCCGGGCGGCATGATAGATACGCATGACGTGGATCCTATCGCGGAGGCCGAGGTTTACATGGCGTATGGCCGCGAAAGCCAGGCCGAGGAAATTCTCAAGGATGCCATCAGTAAAGAGCCAAAGCGCTATGAGCTACATCTGAAACTGCTTGAGATATTTGCCGGACGCAATGACTCATCGGCTTTCGAGGCTGTTGCCGGAGAGCTTTATTCAACCTTGGGTGCCAACGACCCAGTATGGGCTAAAGTGGCCGAGTTGGGCCACAAGGTAGAACCGGATAACCCGCTTTACGAGGTTTCTGCTGCAATACCGACTGCGACGGCTAAGGCTGCTACTACCCAGAAGCTGGAGGCAAGCGATTTCGATAGTGCAGAAGTGATGACTGAGTCCAGCCTCGACTTCTCGCTGGATGCCGGCAGCGATGCCGGACTATCCTCAGAGGGGAGCGGTTCGGGGCAAGACTCTTCACTGGATTTTGATTTGGGTTCCGCCAAGACTGTACCGGGTGAGGATTTGTCAGCCAGCTTCGCTATGCCGTCAGCAGAGGCCTCGGCTCCTGTTGCTTCGCTGGATACAGCGATTGATATGGGAAATGATATCGGCGGTATCGGCTCTCCCTTGGACTTCCCGGAACAGTCTGTGAAAACCCAGGATTTGGATGCTCTAAGTTTGGATAGTGAGGCAACAAAGGGCGCCGAAAGCACTAACAGCCTCGCTGCAGATTTTGGACAAACGCTGCCAGGCCTGGAGATGCCCGAAATTGGAATCGAGATTCCGACCATAGCTCCCGACCTGCCTAGTGAGCCAAGCTTTTCGGATGAGATAGTATTTGAGATGCCTGCCATGGAAAAGACAGAAGAGGATGGCGGACTGGACTTTAATTTCGATCTGGGTGGTGTAGAGACTCCAGCTGTGGAAGAGCCTGAAGTCACTGAGATATCCATGGAAATGGAGAGTACTTCGCCTGAAGTCAATAATGTTTCCGAAATCAATTTGTCTGATATAAGTTTCGATCTAGGCACTGCACCTGCTGTAGCTGCAGAAGCGGCTGGCGGCGATGAGCCAGAGGATGTGAATACCAAGTTGGATCTGGTGACTGCTTATATCGATATGGGCGACAAGGAAGGTGCACGCGAATTGCTGGACGAGGTATTGAAGGAAGGCGGGGCACAGCAGCGTGAGCGAGCGCAACAGATGTTAAGCAGTCTCGCTTGATAGGCACAAACTAAAAAAGCCGGACTTGCGAGTCCGGCTTTTTTATCGACTAATCCTGATGGCG
>CAZBSR010000096.1:0-2639 GCA_964494575.1 uncultured Methylophilaceae bacterium
CCGGATGTGATCCTGGTGGGCGAAATGCGCGACTTGGAAACAATCCGGCTGGCCTTGAGCGCAGCAGAGACGGGCCATCTGGTGTTCGGCACACTGCATACCAGCTCGGCGGCCAAAACCGTGGATCGTATCGTGGACGTGTTCCCGGCGGCCGAAAAGGAAATGGTGCGCTCCATGCTTTCCGAATCCTTGCGTGCAGTCATTTCACAAACCTTGTGTAAAACCAAGGACGAGCAGGGCCGTGTGGCCGCACATGAAATCATGATAGGTACACCAGCCATCCGTAACCTCATCCGCGAAAACAAGATTGCGCAGATGTATTCCTCCATCCAGACCGGCCAGAATGTCGGTATGCAGACGCTGGATCAGAACCTGCAGGATCTGGTTAAACGCAATATAATCTCGGTGGCCGAGGCGCGTGGCAAGGCGGCCAATAAGGAAACGTTCCCGGGTTGATTCCGGGGTGTTTTTATCTCAATAGCATCACTAAAGGTTTGAAAAATGGATCAGGGCCAGGCAGAGAAATTCGTATTTGATTTATTGCGTCTGATGATGGCGAAGAAGGCTTCCGACCTGTTCATTACTGCAGGTTTTCCGCCCGCCATGAAGATCGATGGCAAAATGACGCCGGTGACCAACCAGTCGCTTACCGGGCAGCAGGCCAAGGAGATCGCGCGTTCGATCATGAACGATAAGCAGGCCTCCGAGTTTGATGCGACAAAAGAGTGTAATTTCGCTATCGGCCTGCCCGGTGTCGCGCGCTTCCGTGTGAATGCCTTTGTGCAACGCGGTTCCACCGGCCTGGTATTCCGGACCATTACCACCAAGATTCCGAGCTTCGAAGATCTGAAATTGCCGGAAGTCCTCAAGGAAATCGCGCTGACCAAACGCGGCCTGGTGATCTTCGTCGGCGGTACCGGTTCAGGCAAATCGACTTCACTGGCCGCCATGATCGGCTATCGCAATGAGAACAGCTACGGCCACATCATTACTATAGAAGACCCTGTGGAGTTCGTGCATGACCACAAGAATTGTATCGTTACCCAGCGCGAGGTTGGTGTGGATACCGATAGTTGGTATGCAGCACTAAAAAATACCTTGCGCCAGGCACCCGACGTTATCCTGATCGGCGAAATCCGCGACCGTGAAACCATGGATTACGCGATTGCCTTCGCTGAAACCGGGCACTTGTGCATGGCTACCCTGCATGCCAACAGTACCAACCAGGCGCTGGATCGTATCATCAACTTCTTCCCGGAAGAGCGTCGTCATCAACTGCTGATGGATTTGTCGCTGAATACCCGTGCTTTCATCTCACAGCGCCTGATCCCGAAAAAAGAGGGGACCGGCCGCGCAGCTGCCATGGAGATCATGATCAACTCGCCGCTGATTTCCGACCTGATCTTCAAGGGTGAGGTGCATGAGATTAAGGAGATTATCGCCAAGTCGCGGGAAATGGGTATGCAGACCTTCGACCAGGCTTTGTTTGATTTGCACGAAGCGGATGAGATCACCTTCGAGGATGCACTGCGCAATGCAGATTCGGTGAACGATATCCGTCTCAAGATCAAGCTTGAGGGCAAAGGTGCGCAAGACAAGGATCTGTCCGCAGGGCTGGATCATCTCGGTATTGTTTAACTGAATTATTAAAAAGGTAAAAATGCATGTTTGAATGGTTCGCAAGTCCTGAAGCCTGGATTGCCCTGGGTACGCTCACAGCGCTGGAGATCGTGCTGGGGATTGATAACATTATTTTCATATCCATCCTCGTCGGCCGGCTGCCTGAAAAGCAACGTGCCATAGCGCGGAGACTGGGTCTAGGCTTGGCAATGTTTGCACGTCTCGCGCTGCTGTTTTCAATCACCTGGGTGATGGGCCTGACCGAACCCTGGTTTGCCGTCTTCGGCTATGAGATCTCCGGTCGCGACGTGATCCTGATCGGCGGCGGGCTTTTCCTCTTGGCGAAGGCCACCCACGAGATCCATAACAGCCTTGAAGGTATAGAGGAGGAGGGCAAGGCTGTAGTAGCAACCAGTATGGGCATGGTGCTGGTACAGATCGCGGTGCTGGATATTGTATTCTCGCTGGATTCAGTCATAACAGCCGTCGGTCTGGCCGATCATATTTCCATTATGGCTATCGCCATTATATTGGCTGTCGGTGTGATGATGTTTGCTGCGAAAGCCATAGGCGATTTTGTTGATACTCACCCCACCATCAAGATCCTGGCCTTGTCCTTCCTGATCCTGGTGGGAATCACGCTGGTTGCGGAAGGCCTCGATTTCCACGTGCCTAAGGGCTATATCTACTTTGCCATGGCGTTCTCGGTGGCGGTTGAAATGGTAAACCTGCGGATGCGGGGCAAGCGTGCCAACTCGGTCAAGTTGCATAAACCCATGTAACGACTAAGCGGCCACGGATATATTCCCTGTAATGGGGAATTTTCCGTGGCTTTGCGCCTCCCACGTTTCATGGTTGGGAAAGTCCGCATCGGTATCTCTGGCTGGCGCTATGTTCCGTGGCGTAAAACCTTCTATCCACCAGGCCTGGCACAGGCTAAGGAGTTGCAGTTTGCCTCTCGCGTCCTGCCCAGCATAGAGATTAACGGCACCTTCTATGGCCAGCAGCGCCCCAGCAGC
>CAZBSR010000096.1:2739-5199 GCA_964494575.1 uncultured Methylophilaceae bacterium
CCAGCAGCGCCCCAGCAGCTACATGCGCTGGTATGACGATACGCCGCCGGGCTTTGTTTTCAGTGTTAAAGGCCCAAGGCTTGTCACACATATCCTGCGGCTGAAAGATGTTGAATTCCCCATAGCGAATTTTTTCGCTTCCGGCCTGTTTCACCTGCAAGAAAAGCTGGGGCCCATATTGTGGCAATTCCCGCCCAGTTTCCGCTTCGATCCCGAGTTGTTCGAATCTTTCCTCAAGCTATTACCGCACAATAATGAAGATGCATTGAAACTGGCGCGCAAGCGTGCATCAAATATGCATGTACACGAGTACCTGGAAATCGATAGCAAGCGCGCTATCCGCCACGCTGTGGAAATCCGCAATGAAAGCTTTGTGGACGTCGTTTTCATCAAGCTGTTGCGTAAATATAAAGTTGCGCTGGTGATAGCCGATACGGCAGGAAAATGGCCGTATCGGGAAGATGTGACGGCGGATTTTATCTACATGCGGCTGCATGGGGACGAGGAGTTGTATGCCAGCGGTTATACCGATGCAGCGCTTGACCGCTGGGCAGAGCGCATCGATTCATGGAGCAAGGGGAGCCAGCCCAAAGATGCACACCTGATTGCCGACCTAAAGCCGACGGCACGGAAATCCCGGGACGTATTCTGTTACTTTGACAATGACATCAAGGTAAAGGCGCCTTTCGATGCGCGGAAATTATTGAACAGGCTAGGGCTTGAAGATGGCTTGGCCCCTCTGGATTTTTTTGGGGTATGAGCTGATTTGGCTCGATATTTCTTGCCTGTTATGAGCCGGATTATTGCGTGCAGGCCCCTGTACGCTTACCTGAGACCTGGCTTCTGGTAGCTATTGGCAAGCCCTGTAAATCTGCGGTGATATCCACGCCGCCTTCAAATTTTTCTGTAGTGTAGTTCACACTGCCTTGGCCGCTCATGGGAATTTCACCTCCGCATTGCACGGTGAAGTCGAAACGGTCGCCATTGTCCCTTATATTGCTGTAACTGCACTCCGGCATACTGTTATCGGCCAAGAGCTTTTCCGGGTTATGCAAGTCTTCCTTGCTGAGGCACTGGTTGCGATAGTAGGGGCCATAAGGCTGGGCAGCGCCTTCAACGGTGACGGTGGCAGCAAGTTCCCATAGTCCGGGTTTTGGTTCAGCCGCCTGTGCCATTGATATTGTTGCAGCCAATAACAGCCATGGAATGGATTTCAGCATCGGCATGGATAAGTCCTTTTTAAGAATCATGTATTTGCCGTTATTATCGCCGCGTAAAGCGGATCGGTATGTTGGCTAGGGCACCAAAAGGCAATACGGCTTAATCGAAAGGTGGTTTGTGCCGGTGATGTGTCAGGATGGTGTCTCAGGCTTTATAGGTAACCTGTCCATCGAGCAGGGTGTAGCGTACTTTTCCCGCCAATTCCAGACCGGCAAAAGGCGTATTCTTGCCCTGGCTGATGAGAGATTTTGCTTCTACTTTCCAATAACGTCCGGCATCGAAAATACAGATATCAGCATGGCTGTCTACGCTTAAATGACCGGCGTCCAGCCCCAGTATGCTTGCAGGAGCAGAAGTGAGCCGGGCAATGGCTGTGCTCAGTTGAATGTCGTTCTCGGTTGCCCATTTCAGCGCCAAAGGCAGAAGCAGTTCCAGCCCGGTCGCGCCGGCTTCGGCCTCGGCAAAGGGGAGCAATTTGGCATCATCATCTACCGGTGTGTGGTCGGAGCAAACTGCATCAATAGTTCCATCGGCTAGGCCTGCGCTTAAAGCTGTACGGTCGCGCTGGCTACGCAGGGGAGGGCTGAGGTGGCAGTTGGTATCAAAAAAACCTATGTCATGTTCGGTCAGGTGCAGGTGATGCGCGGCGACGTCGCAGCTTACCTTAATGCCTTGTTTCTTTGCCTTGCGCACCATCTCCACGCCTTGCTGGGTTGAAAGCCGGCACAGATGAACTGCCACTCCTGTTTCCTTGGCCAATTGCAGGATAGAGGCGATCGCCAGCGTTTCTGCGGCCGCGGGTATCCCTTTCAAACCTAGACGTGTCGCCACTTCGCCATCATGCGCTGCACCATTTTTTGCCAGGTAGGGCTCCTCCGGGCGCAGCCAGACCGTGAAGCCAAAAGTGGCGGCATATTGCATGGCGCGCCACAGCACCTGTGTATCGGTGATGGCTATATTTGCCTGCGAGAACCCTACACAGCCGGCCTCAGCCAGTTCACACATTTCTGTCAGCTGCTTGCCTGCAAGCTGGTATGTCAGCGCCCCCAGCGGATATACATGCGCGAGGTTCAGCTGTTTGGCGCGATGCTTGAGCATTTCCACCAGACCCGGTTCATCTAGTACCGGGTCCGTGTCCGGCGGGCAGGCCAGGCTGGTAATTCCGCCCGCCGCAGCAGCCTGCATCTCGGTCTCGAGCGTGGCCCTGTATTCGAAGCCGGGCTCGCGTAATCGGGCGGA
>CAZBSR010000097.1:0-5162 GCA_964494575.1 uncultured Methylophilaceae bacterium
CAGCCGAAGCCATCACCCCACTGCCGGTATAGGGAATATTCATCAGCTCCAGCGCGCCCTGGATCGTGCCATCCTCGCCATAACGTCCGTGCAGGGCGATAAATACGCGATCAAATCCCTCTAGCGCGTGCAGCGGCTTTTCTGAGGGATCGAAAGCGTGCGCATCTATGCCGCCACGCTGCAAGGCAGCCAGCACTGCGCCGCCGCTGTTGAGCGAAACCTTGCGCTCGCCGGAACGGCCGCCCAGTAACACCGCCACTTTTCCAAAACCTTTACTCATGCACTTCTTCCCCGATTACCCGTACTTCCTGTTGCAAATCCACGTTCATTTCCTGTTTTACCGTTTCGCGCATATGCGCGATCAACTGCTCGATATCTGCTGCCGTCGCCTCGCCAAGGTTCACAATGAAATTGGCGTGTTTTTCCGATACCTGTGCCCCGCCTATGCGATAGCCTTTCAAGCCGCATGCCTCGATCAGGCGCGCCGCGAAATCTCCCGGCGGGTTACGGAACGTCGAGCCTGCATTCGGCAGGTTGAGCGGTTGCGTCGCCAGGCGCTTCGCCAGCAGGCTTTTGATCTTCTGCTCGGCCAATGCCGAGTCGCCTTGCTCCAGCTCGAACCAGGCAGCGACAAACCACTCGGTTGACTCCTCCTGATTGCCGATCTCGCGCACCCTCTCCACATGCCGGTAGGTTGCGGCGAATTCGGCCCTGTCATGCTGGCGAATCACGCCATGCCTATCTATGGTCGAAACCCTGCTGACCACATTCCAGGTTTCCCCGCCGTGGCATCCCGCATTCATGGCCAGCGCGCCACCGACTGTGCCGGGAATACCGGCCATGAATTCCGCGCCATGCCGATGCTGGCGCGCCGCATACCGCGCGAGCTTGGCGCAGGTGACGCCGGCCTCGGCGTACACCATGCCTTCTTCCACGCGCAGATCCGTAAGCACGTTATGCATCAGCACCACCGTACCGCGCACGCCGCCATCCCTGACCAGCAGGTTCGAGCCCAGGCCGATGAAATGCACCGGCTCGTCCGGCGTCAATGCAGGCAGGAATGCTGCCAGGTCTTCCAGACCGGCGGGGATATACAAACGATCGGCCCTGCCGCCAACGCGCCAGCTGGTGTAGCGCGCCAGCGGCTCGTTCTGCAGTAGCTTGCCGTGCTGTATGGGCTGCGCCATCACGTTGCCATCGCCTCATCTCTGGTTTTACCGGCCACCTGGCCGATAGACCCGGCCCCCATGACGATCACCACGTCGCCATCCCTTGCCATATCCAAGATGGCAGACGGAAGCTCGGCAGGCGTCTCCACAAACAAAGGCTGCACCTTGTCGGCCACCCTGATCGCGCGCACCAGCGCCCGCGCATCGGCAGCGACAATCGGCGCCTCGCCTGCGGAATAGACCTCGGTGAGCAGAAGGGCATCCACTGAGGACAGCACGCGTACGAAATCCTCGAAACAATCGCGGGTGCGGGTATAACGATGCGGCTGGAATGCCATCACCAGGCGGCGCCCGGGAAAGGCGTCGCGCGCGGCAGCGATGACGGCCTGCATTTCAACAGGGTGATGTCCATAGTCGTCGATGAGGGTAAAGCTGCCACCAGGCTGACCATTCACGGGCTTCGCCGGCACTTCGCCATAGCGTTCGAAGCGACGCCCGACGCCCTTGAACTCCCCTAGCGCCTTGATGATTGCAGCGTCTGGAATGCTCAACTCACTGGCAACGGCAATCGCAGCCAGCGCATTCAACACATAATGCCGGCCCGGCAGGTTGAGCATGACGTCGAACTGTGTCGTCACGCCATTGATACGCTGCACGGTAAAATGCATGCGGCCGTTGTCGGCGCGTACATTAGTGGCACGAATACGCGCATCCTCCGAGAAGCCGTAAGGCATGATGGGCTTGGATACGCTGGGTAATATGGCGCGGACATTGGGGTCGTCTATGCACACCACAGCCATGCCGTAGAACGGCAAGTGCTGCAGGAACTCAATGAAGGCCCCTTTGAGCTTTTCGAAATCGTGGCCGTAGGTATCCATATGATCGGCATCGATATTGGTCACCACCGATATCACCGGTGTCAGGTGCAGGAACGAGGCATCCGACTCATCCGCCTCCGCCACGATGAATTCGCCGGTACCCAGGCGCGCGTTGCTGTTGGCGGATTCAAGTCGGCCGCCGATGACATAGGTCGGATCCATGCCTGCCTCGGCCAATATGCTGGCAATCAGGCTTGTGGTCGTGGTCTTACCATGCGTACCCGCCACGGCAATGCCCTGGCGGAAGCGCATCAGCTCAGCCAGCATCAGCGCGCGCGGCACCACCGGGATCTTGCGCTCACGTGCGGCGGTCACCTCAGGATTGGTATCACTTACGGCAGTCGATACCACCACCACGTCTGCCGCCCCCAAGTGACTGGCTTCATGCCCCTGGTAAACCTGCGCCCCCAGGCCGGACAGGCGCCTGGTCGTGACGTTATCGGCGAGATCCGAACCGCTTACGCTGAAGCCTAGATTGATCAACACCTCGGCAATGCCACTCATGCCGGAGCCGCCGATGCCGACAAAATGTACGGTTTTGACTTTATGCTTCATGGCTGTGCCACCTTCTCCAGTTCGTCGGCAATTGCCTGCGTTGCATCTGGCTTCCCCAGTTTGCGCGCGTTAATTGCCATATCCAGCAATGCTTGGCGCGTGAGGCCGCGTAACACGGCGGCCAGTAGTTCGGGAGTCATCTCGGCCTGCGGCAGGTAGATCGCACCGCCATGGCCGGCCATCCACTGTGCGTTATCGCGTTGGTGCGAGGTCGTCGAGACCACTAGCGGCACCAGGATGCTGGGCACACCAGCCACTGCCAGCTCGCTCACGGTAATCGCGCCAGCGCGGCAAACCACCACATCGGCCTGCGCATAGGCAGTTGCCATGTCGTCAATGAAAGGCTTTACCTCAGCCTTGACACCGGCCGCATGGTAGGCGGCTTGAAGGCCGGCGGCATGCATTTCCCCGGCCTGATGCGTGACTGCAGGCCGTTGCTCAGCGGAAATCAGCGCCAATGCTTTCGGCAGCGCATCATTCAGGGCTTGCGCCCCCAGGCTGCCACCGACAACCAGCAGGCGCAGCGGACCGCTGCGTCCTGCGAAGCGCTGCTCGGGCAGAGCAATGGCGGCAATCTCTGTGCGTACCGGGTTACCCGTGACGCGCATTTTTTGTGGATCCAAAGCTGCATCCTGGCCGCCATCAAAGCCGAACAATACGCGCCTGGCCGAGGCCAGCAGTGCCTTGTTCGACATCAGCAGCGTCGCATCTGCGTTGACCAGCACCAGCGGCGACCTGTGTAGCCTGCTGGCCCAGCCGCCCGGTACCGTGACGTAACCGCCCATGCCCAGCACTACCTTCGGCCGGAGGTTGCCGATAAGCCGCCAGGCCTTGAATGTGCTGGCAATCAGCTTGAAGATGCCGCACATGCTGTGCATCGGGCCTTTACCGCGCAGCCCGGAAAAATCGACCGTTGTCATCGCAACGCCGCGCGCCGGCACCAGGCGGTTCTCCATGCCATGGCGGGTGCCCAGCCAATGGATGTCCCAGCCGCGTGAATGCATGGCCTCGGCAACCGCCAGGCCCGGCATGATGTGGCCGCCTGTGCCTGCTGCCATAATGAGTAGCGTCTTACTCATGCTGGGAGCCCCTTCTGCAATCTTCTATTCTCCCAATCGATCCTGAGCAAGATAGCCAGAGCGATGCAGTTGGCGAGAATCCCGCTACCGCCGAACGAGAGCAGAGGCAAGGTGAGACCCTTGGTCGGCAGCACACCCATATTGACGCCGATATTGATGATGCTCTGTACACCGATCCAGATGCCGACGCCTTGTGCCAGTAGGGCTGAGAAATAGCGCTCGTTGGCGATGGCCTCCTTGGCGATGCCGAAAGAGCGCAGCACGATCCAGGCGAATAGTCCGACCACCAGGGCAACGCCTACAAAACCAAGCTCTTCTGCAATCACAGCCAACAGGAAGTCGGTATGCGCTTCCGGCAGGTAGAGCAGTTTTTCCACGCTGGCGCCCAGCCCGACACCGAACCATTCACCGCGGCCAAACGCAATCAGTGCATGCGACAGCTGGTAGCCTTTGCCGAAGGGGTCCGCCCACGGATCCATAAACCCGACGATACGCTGCAGGCGGTAGGGGGATGTCTTGATCAGGAGTACAAAACCGACCAGCAGCAATGCCAGCAGGCCGGCGAAGATCCGGCCATTGATGCCGCCCAGCCAGAGTATGGAGATAGCGATGGCGGTAATCACGGCAAAAGCGCCGAAATCCGGCTCGCGCAACAGCAGGCCGCCAACGACCAGCATGACCGCAAGCATGGGCAGGAACCCGCGCGTAAAGTTGTCGAGGTGGGCAGCTTTACGCACGGTATAGTCGGCGACATAAATCGTCGCAAACAGCTTCATGAATTCAGACGGCTGCAGGGTAATGACGAACAGCGATATCCAGCGCCGGCTGCCGCCCGCTTTCAGTCCGATTCCGGGGATCAGCACCAGCACCAGCAACACAAGGCCGCCAACGAACAAGTACGGCGCCATCTTCTGCCACACCTGCGTTGGCACCTGGAATGTGACGAATGCAGCACCCAGGCTGACCACCAGGTACATCGCATGGCGCATCAGGTAATAGGTGGATTGATGGCCGGTGCCTTTATCCGCCTCAGCCAGCGCAATGGATGACGAATAGACCATCACCAGCCCGATGGCCAGCAATATCAGTGTGACCCACAGCAAGGCCTGGTCATAGGTTGACGACGTTATCCGGTCGCGATTGGTCAGCAGGGGCATGGACATCATGGTGTAAATCTCATGGCGTAGCCGCCTTCGCCGGTTTCAGCGCCTTGACTGCATCCACGAATACTTCTGCGCGGTGCAGGTAATTACGGAACATATCGAAACTGGCGCAAGCCGGTGATAACAATACGGCATCGCCCGGCTGGGCTATATTGAAGGCCGTGCCCACGGCACTTTCCAGGCTGGCAGCATTATGCAGCGGGACTCCGGCATCCTTTAATACCGCACCTATCCTGGGGCCATCGCGTCCCACCAGCACGACAGCACGTGCATTGCCGGCGACCGCAGCAGCCAATGGCGAGAAATCCTGGCCTTTGC
>CAZBSR010000098.1:0-5146 GCA_964494575.1 uncultured Methylophilaceae bacterium
TGCTTTTCCAGCTCCATCCAGTCCGAGGTCGCATGGCGTGAAGCCTTGCGTGCGCGTACTTCACCCGCGACCTGGATCGCGCCGCCGAACCATAGCAGTTTCTCGGTCAGCGTGGTTTTACCCGCGTCAGGGTGGGAGATGATGGCAAAAGTACGGCGGCGCCGGATTGCTTGCTGAAGTGCTTCGTTATTGCCAGACATTGGACAGGGCTTGATTCAAAAAAACGCTATTTTACCTTTTTGTCCCGGATTCAGTTGCGCTCTTTTTTCCGAAGCTGCTGGGTCGGCCCCAGTCGCGAGATAGCAGGCGGCGCAGCATTTTCTTGTCGGACAGCGTAAGGCGGCCATGGCCCGCATATTGCAGGAAAAAGCGCAGGCGCTGCGTGCGACGCAGCTTGTACTTGGCGATCCTGTCCAGGTTGGCGATTTCCTTGAGGATGCGGTGGCGTAACAGGCTGCCGCGCCAGAAGTCGCCCAGCGGGCAATCGATCAGGTAAAGCCGGTCGTGGTCATCCACCAGCACATTGCGCCATTTCAGGTCGTTATGGATAAAGCGATGGTCATGCAGGGTACGGGTTATCCCGGCCAGTTGCGCGCCGATTTTATCTACCCAGTTACTATCCTGCAGTCGCACGTCATTGTCTTGCGCGAGTTGCTCAAGGTCTGTGGTGTTGGGAATCTCCTGCGTGATCATGGCGCCGCGCACGAACCTGCCGAATGCGGTCTGCATGCCATAACCCACGATGGGCGCGGTATGGATGCCCCATTGCTCGAACCACTGCAGGTTCTGCCATTCGCTCTGGATGCGCGGTGTGCCGAAATATTTGCGCAGGCCTTTACCAGCCTTGTGGTAGCGCTTGATGTAGTAGCGCACGCCACCGTGTTCGATGCGGATGACTTCAGAGGTGATCTGCTCGCCGCTGAGGGCAAAGACGGCATCAAGGCTGCCGAATATGCTGGAAAGCCCTGAATAGCCCGGTGTTAATTGCCAGTTCGAATTGATGGTGATGGCCTTTTTATATCTATGGCTTTGTATCTATGGGACAGGTTTGCTGCCATTTGTATCAGGCGCGCCAGCCGGTTAAACTCAAGCTGAATAATAACATTACGGCCGCACAGATTTTTATAACTCCTCATGCTGACATACGATCAAATCCTTGAAGGCAATACCGCGCTCAGCGAGGCTGAAGCCAGGCTGCGCCATGCCATGCAGTGTAGCCCTTTCATCAGCCGCCTTTTGTGCGGCGATGCAGAGCTGCTGCCCGATATCCTGCAGAACATGCAGCGGCCGTGGAGCGAGCAGGCCATGCGCGACTGGCTTTCTGCGCAGGAGGTACAGGATGAAGACGGCCTGAAACGCACCTTGCGCAAGCTGCGCCAGCGCGTGATGCTGCGCATCATCGTGCGCGACCTGAACGGGCTGGCCGACTTGCAGGAGGTGATGCAGGTCACCAGCCATCTGGCAGAGGTCGCGGTGCAGTACGCCCTCAATTATCTGACTTTATCGCTGGAGGCTGATTATGGTGAGCCGCGTGGGGAGGATGGCAGCAGGCAACAGCTTATCGTCATCGGCATGGGCAAGCTGGGCGGCAGCGAGCTCAATGTGTCATCCGATATCGACCTGATCTTTGCTTTCGAAGAGGACGGCGAGACCACTAAATCCATGAGTAATGTGGATTTTTTCATGCGCCTGTCGAAGAAGCTCATCTCAGCGATTGATGAAATGACCGGGGATGGTTTTGTCTTCCGCGTGGATATGCGTTTGCGGCCTTATGGCTCCGAAGGGCCGCTGGCCTGCAGTTTCGCCATGCTGGAGGAGTATTACCAGAACCAGGGCCGCGAATGGGAGCGCTACGCCTGGATCAAGGGCAGGGTGGTCGCCGGGCCGGAGCATAACCTCATCCGGCTGCTGCGACCTTTTGTTTTCCGTAAATACCTGGATTACGGCGCCTTTGCTTCCATGCGCGACCTCAAGGTGCAGATCCAGCGTGATGTGAACCGGCGCGACATGCATGACAATATCAAGCTCGGTCGCGGCGGTATCCGCGAGATCGAATTCATTGCGCAGGTATTCCAGCTGATACGTGGCGGGCAGGATACCAGCCTACAGATCAGGCCCACGCTGGGCGTGCTGTCTTTGCTGGAGGGCAAGGCCCTGCTGCCGCAAAGCACGGTGCGTGAACTGAGCGCGGCCTATATATTCCTGCGCAACCTCGAACATCGCCTGCAATACATGGAGGATATGCAGACGCAGGATCTGCCTGCCTCCGAGGCCGGCAGGGCGCGACTGGTGCTGGCCATGGATTTTCCGGACTGGGCAGCATTCAGAGCGGCACTCGAGCAGCATCGCGCCAATGTCGAGCGCCATTTTAAAGAGGTTTTCAGCGACCCTCAGCAGAACGAAAATGATGCGGCGTCAGTAAGCCCGGCTGCCGATATATGGCAGGGCACGATGCCGGCAGACGCGGCAAAAACACGCCTGGCGGAGCTCGGCTATGCGGAAGAGGAGGAGACATTGCGCAGGCTGGAAAGCCTGCATCGTTCAAAATACAGGCAGTTGCCCGAGCTGAGTCGCCAGCGATTCGATGCGCTGATGCCGATAGTGATAGTGCTCGCAGGACAGGAGAAGCATCCTGAAACCACGCTCATGCGCGTCTCTGACCTGCTGGACAGCATCTGTCGGCGCGCCAGCTATCTTGCCCTATTGACTGAGTATCCTGATTCATTGAGCCTGCTGATCAAGCTCGCCGGCGCTAGCCCATGGCTGGTGCAGTACCTGGCGCAGCACCCCATCCTGTTGGATGAGCTGCTCGATACACGCGACCTGTACGCGGAGCCGGACTTTGCTGCCATGCGCGATGAGCTTGAGCGCCGCCTGGCCGTAGTGCCTGATGATGTCGAGCGGCAGATGGATATCATGCGCGATTTCAAGCATGCCACCACATTCCGTTTTGCTGCCAAGGATGTCATCGGCGAGCTGCTGCTGGAAACGCTCTCCGACTACCTGAGCGCGTTGGCCGACCTGATCCTGCAAGTGACGATCGAAACGATATGGCCGACCTTGCGCGGCAAACATCGCGAGATGCCGAAATTCGCCGTCATCGGCTACGGCAAGCTCGGTGGCAAGGAGCTGGGTTATGCTTCGGATCTGGATATCATCTTTCTCTATGATGACGACGCTGCGGAGGCAGGCGAAGTGTATGCACGCCTTGGACAGCGCATCAATACATGGCTAGGCAGCATGACTTCGGCAGGCATGCTGTATGAAACCGATTTGCAATTGAGGCCGGATGGCGCCAGCGGCCTATTGGTCAGCTCGCTTGAGGCTTTCCGTGAATACCAGCGCGAGAAGGCATGGGTCTGGGAACATCAGGCACTGACGCGCGCCCGGTTCTGTGCGGGTGACGCGGAGATCGGGAAATCCTTCGAGCAGTTGCGGGTCGAGATACTTTGCCAACCGCGTGAGCCGGAGAAACTGCGGCAGGAAGTCATCGCCATGCGCCAGAAGATGCACGAGGGCCATCCCAACACCAGCAAATTGTTCGACCTGAAACACGACAGCGGCGGCATTGTGGATGTGGAATTCCTGGTGCAATACCTGGTGCTGGCCCATGCCAGCCAATACCCGCAACTGACGCGGAATTTCGGCAATATAGCCCTGCTGGAAATGCTGGGGAAACTGGGATTAATTGATAAGGAAAAAGCCGGGAATGTGGCTTCCGCCTATCGCGAATATCGGCGCTTGCAGCATGCTCTTAGGCTGCAGGGGGAGGGTAAGGCACGTGTGGCAATGGATGATGTGCAAGCGCAGGTCGATGCTGTGCGAGGCTTATGGAAAGAGGTGTTTACTTAACGCTCGAATTAAGCAAACCCGCGAAGCGGGTTCGGCTTGAATGAGTTGTTAGGCCTATGGCTCACAAACTGTCCTTTGAGATGAGCATAAGGCAGACGAACCATATCGGAACCAGAACTACGAGATGCCCGATGGTAACAAGGCACGCGAGGCGACGCCGCCCAGGAATCGAAGCCACAATCGCCAAGTGCCAGCAGACTGCAATGGGCAAAGCAAGTACAGCAGGCCAAATTGCCCAATTGTCACCGTAGGCACTGGTGGGAGATACCGCGACAGTCCACAGCACCAACAGCAAAGTCACTGCTGCCGGGGCCAATGTTCGCCGCCAGATCGTGGATGGCTTTTGGATTAGCGTAGAGACAATGTCTTGCATAGACCTAACGTTTGAATGAAGGGACGTCGGTAAGCGCCCCGTTTGATGGATTGGTTAGGTGCGCCCATTTGCCACCAAAAATGAACTGGCAAATGAAAGTAGCCATGCAAATACCTATACCCATGGTGAGAAACAAAAGTGCATGTGGCTGCACCCCCACGGTAAATATTGCAGTAATAAAAGCCGAGAGACCAGTAGCTAGGAGAAATAGCCCAGAAAGCGCAAAGAACCGCCAGTAAGAATAAGCCATCTTTAGATTGCCCATAAGCACCTGAAGCCCTAGGACGAACGGCAGTCCAACGATGCAACCAAAAAGAATAAATGGTATATCAACCCATTGGATTGGCGGCTGACTAAGAGAGGCTGATTCGAGAATCCATGGGCCGCTAACCAAGCCGATGATTACTGCAACAATAATTAAGATGCGTTGAAGTCTCATAGACACCTAACGTAAAAAAGAGCCTAAATAAAACCTAATCTTTTTAGAGATTAGCCGTTGTGTCTTGGCCTGCCAGCCTTGCCGCGCCAAGTACGCACTTCAAGCGTTGTGCCTATCTCACGCTGAAAGCTTTCACTCCCCAATACCAAATTACCATTAATTGCGTTGCGTATCTCTTCATCTAGCTTGTTGTCCTGCTCGTTGAGTAGCTGGCTATAGGCGAACTCTCTTTCACCCTCATCTGTTTCCAGGTTTTGCATAAGAGCATGAGGCGAGAGCATTGAAGATGTTTCGTCAGCATTTTCGCGAAAGCTGGACCAGCGATAATCGCCCGGTTGCGATACCAGTCCGGCGCGCACTGGGGCAAACTCAATGTAACGGTAGCAGCCCAGAACATAATCTATTTCGCCGACGATGCATGAGCGAAATCGGCCTTCCCACAATGTTCCGCTGCGCTGGTAGGTGCGGTTGATGAATTGCAC
>CAZBSR010000099.1:0-5073 GCA_964494575.1 uncultured Methylophilaceae bacterium
AGCACCTTGTGTGTGCTATCGGCAAACTTCTTCTCCCATGCCTTCAAACTTTCCAATAAAGCTGGCGGCTTATGGGTAAGGCGCCAGAATAGCCTGAATAGAACCAGCGCAAAAATTGTAATCCCCAGTGATTTGTGGAGGTTGAAATAGAAGTTCCTGGGAGAGACGGGTTCCGCTAGCTGCCAGGTGTAGATTCCCCAGCCAAAAAGATCATAAGACATTGCCTTGGGGCCCTCCTTCGGCAAGCCTGTCATATACCACCCCAGCAGGAACATCCCCAGTAGGGCAAAAGCGATAAGCCAGTGCAGAATGACAGCAGTTTTTGTATATTTTTTCTCACTCATTGCGTATTCTTCCTTGTCCTTTGTATCAGTTTATTATGCGCATGTTTGACTAGCTGTATTGTCTCAGACGATAGTGTTTTGCCCAAGTTCATTTCTGCCGCCCATATGGCAACTTGCCCTGCAACTTGTAGTGCGGCCGATCATCTGAAGGTTATTAATAGCAGTTATAACGTTAAAACAGCCTTAAGGAAATTCAATGAAACAATTCATCGCGAACTTCTTGTTACTGAGCCTCTCATTTGCTGCAACGCAAGCATACGGCACCCCTTTACCGGTCGAGGAAGTTGCTGCCGGAATATATGTGCACCAAGGAGTTCATGAAGATCTCTCAGAAGGTTACCACGGGGATATCAGCAATATAGGCTTTATCATTGGGAGCAAGGGCGTAGCGGTAATCGATACCGGAGGCAGCCTGAAGGTCGGTGAGCAATTACGCGAAGCTGTCCGCAAAACGACTGCGCTGCCAATTCTCTATGTCATCAACACACACGTTCATCCCGACCATATTTTCGGCAATGCAGCTTTTCTGCAGGATAAAGCCGCATTCGTCGGCCACGTCAAACTTGCAGACGCCATGGAACGCCGCAAGGATACCTATATGCGCATCAACAAGGATTGGCTGGGAGCAGACTTTGCAGGCAGCGAGCTGATTAAACCGACATTGACTGTGCAAGACAAACTGAGCCTGGACTTGGGCGACCGCACTCTCGAATTGACAGCTTACCCACCGGCGCACACCAGCACGGACATCACTGTACTGGACAGCAAGACGGCTACATTATGGACTGGGGACCTATTGTTTGTTGAGCGCACCCCCTCAATCGATGGCGACCTCAAGGGCTGGCTGGGCGTGATCGAGCAGCTCAAATCCATCCCAGCAGAGCAGGCAATTCCGGGGCATGGCCCGGTAGTAAAAGACTGGAAAACCGCGCTGGGAAATGAACAGCGTTATCTTTCCACCTTATTGACCGACATACGCGCAAATATTAACAAAGGCGGGGTTATGGAAAAAGCCATGGATACCGCCGCTGCATCGGAGAAAAACAATTGGGTGCTATTCGACATAGTGAATCGTCGTAACGTTAATACGGTCTATCCGGGTCTGGAATGGGAATAATTCCCGGCTAACACACATCCATGCTACTACCTGACAGTCATGCGAAGATTGGCCTGATTTACGGCTCAGACGGCCTTGCTGCTTGTTGTATAATTCCTGCATAACTCTAATCTCAACAACCATGATTGTAAGTCGCACAGCTAACCTGACCTTCCTGTGAACATCCCCATTCATCAAACTGGTTTCCGTGACCAAGCCCTTATTTGGGCTTTGATATTATCTTTTTGCCTGCACCTTATAGCATTCATATGGATCCCAAAACTCAAGACCGAGCAGCTGCAACACCCTCTAACGCTTAAAGTAGAACTGGTGCCGCCCGCCCAGCCAGAGCCTGTGCCAGCCCCGCCAACGCCTGAACCGGAGCCAGCCCCGCCGCCCAAACCTGAAATCAAACCCATAGTTAAACCCAAGCCAACAGTAAAGCCTTTGCTAAAGCAGGAGCCTTCACCAGTAGTCGAGCCTCCCTCTCAAATTCAGCAACAGGTATTGAATGAACCGGCTCCACCACCCGTTATATCCGTGGCACCCAAATCCGAAACTCCACCGGCATTTACTGCGCCTCCACCGCCGCCCAAGCCTGTGGGGCCTACACAGCAGGATATGGATGCGGCCCGCAACCAGTATGGCAACCAGCTTGCGCGCACGATAGCCAAACACAAGCAATATCCTCGTATCGCCCAAATGCGTGGGTGGCAAGGTGAAGCTGTGGTAGATTTGCAGCTGGATGGCAATGGGAATGTGCTATCCAGCAGAATCCATACGCCCAGCGGGTTCGATGTGCTGGACAAAGAAGCGCTGGAGATGGTGAAGAGAGCCTCCCCGTTTCCTGCGCCTCCAGAGGCTTTACGCGGAAACTCATTCAGCATTCTGGTTCCTGTTTCGTTCCGGCTTGAGTAACCCCCATGCGCAAAACTAGATCGCTTAAAGATTTATTATTGATCCACGAGTTGACTTTTATCCTGCTGGTCGCACTGGCAGGCACAGCCGGTATTGTGGGTATTCATTTATGGGATCAGTCATCGCAGGAATCCCAGCGTATCAATCTCCTGGTTCAGGAAATCCAGCAAACACGCGGGGACCTTTATCGTCAGATAAAGGAGGTATTCGATGCCTACTTCCTGGCTGACACGGATGCCAGAAGTGAGTACGACGCTTATACCGCCTCCATAGACAAGCACTTCGTGCAACTGAGGGAGTTGGCTGTGGGACAGGCCGAACGCGCCGCCATTCAGGAGATGAAAGACAGCTACGCAACCTTTGTATCTGAAACCACCACCCTTTTTAATCGCCGCCATGAATTGCATGGGGAAGAACTGCAAAAGACACTGAATAGTGATCTGGAATCTGGCATCTTCCAGCGCTACGAAATGGTATCCGCGCGTGCCGAACGCTTGCTCACGATTAAACAGCACGAACTTCAGCTGCAACTGGAAAAAGCCAAACGCACCTCTATTTTCTTGTTCATTACCCCTATTTTGTTCGCCACGCTGTTATTACTTTTTTCCCGGGTTTTCCTTAAACAGGCTATCGTGCGACCTATCGATGGCCTACTCAAGGCGACTAGCGAAATCAGTGCGGGGCATCTGGATCACAAAGCTCCAGAAGTCGGCGCAGCGGAGCTGGCGACACTTTCGCGTGCCATAAACCGCATGGCGGAAGAGCTGGCTCATAGCCAGGAAGCGCTGATACGTACCGAGAAACAGGCCGCCCAGGGTTTGCTGGTCCCCATGCTGGCGCATAATATCCGCAATCCTTTATCCAGCATCCGGGCCACGGCACAGGTAACAGATAACCCCGATCTTGACTCTGAGACCCGCGAATCACTTCAAGCCATTATCAGTACCGTTGACAGGCTGGAACGCTGGACTGGCTCACTGCTTTCCTATCTGCATCCTCTCAAGCCGCAACTGCACCCCACCCGACTGAAACTGATCATTGATGGAGCGCTTGAACCGCTACAACAGAAGCTGCGCGAGAAATCCATACAGTTCAAGCCGCCTGCCTGGGAAAATCAGGATGACAGCATATTTACTGACCAGCACTTACTGGAACAGGCTTTTTATAACCTGCTATTAAACGCTATCGAAGCCACACCAATTGGCACCGCACTTGAGATAGAGGTGTCCAGCACCGCGCAATTCCTGCGCGTGCTGATCGCGGATAGCGGCCCGGGCATGCCATTCACCCCTGACCCGCACGCGACCAGCCCCGGACCGACCACCAAGCGTTTTGGTACAGGGCTAGGCATACCCTTTGTATTCAAGGTGTGTGAAACACTGGCTGTATCCATCACCTTTACTCCCCGCAAGAATGGCGGAACGCTAATCGAGCTTTTACTGCCCCGTCATCATACTGACATTTAATATTGCAATCCTGACGGCTAATATACATCTGGGCTTGCTTTAACCGGCATTTTTAACAACAATGATGGTGTGCCAATTTCATTACCTATTATGCCCAAGCAAGCCGTTCCTGAGTTCGAGCTCCCATCCACTGGCGGGAAAACTTTCAAGCTTTCTGACTACTCCGGAAAAACTTTAGTTATTTATTTTTACCCTAAAGACGCTACTCCCGGCTGTACTACCCAAGGCCAGCAATTCCGCGATCTGTATCCCGATTTCCAGGCGGCCAATGTAGAAGTATTCGGCATCTCACGCGACAGTCTTAAGTCTCATGAAAACTTCAAGGCGAAATTCAATTTCCCTTTTGAATTGCTCTCGGATAGCGAGGAATTTGTCTGCAATCTGTTCGGCGTGATGAAAATGAAGAATATGTATGGGAAGCAGGTGCGCGGCATAGAGCGCAGCACCTTTCTGATCAGCCAGGGAATCCTGGTGAAAGAATGGCGAGGCGTTAAAGCTGACGGGCACGCAAATGAAGTTCTCAATTTTGTTAAAAACTCATAGAGAAAGATCAGGTTAATGACCAAGAAGCGCCATTCCTTGACCAAACTTTTTGTGCTGGACACCAATGTGCTGATGCACGACCCATCCAGCCTTTTCCGTTTTGAAGAGCATGACATTTACCTGCCCATGGTGACGCTGGAAGAACTGGATAACAACAAAAAAGGCATGACGGAAGTCGCGCGCAATGCGCGCCAGACCAGCCGCAACCTAGAAGAGATCGTTGGTACAAAACTCGTCAATCTGGAACAAGGCTGCCCTCTGGCTATCAATGGCAACAAGCACGTCAGCGGCCGTTTATTCCTGCAGACAGCGGCCGTCAGCATAGAGCTGCCGATGCTGGCCGGCAGTAAAGCCGATAACGAAATACTCAGCGTAGTCTGGGATCTGCAGAACAGGCATCCTGATCGCCAGGTCATTCTGGTTAGCAAGGACATCAACATCCGTATCAAGGCACGCGCCATAGGCGTTCCGGCCGAGGACTACTTCAACGATAAAGTACTGGAAGATACGGAGCTGCTTTATACCGGCATGAAGGAATTGCCTGCCAATTTCTGGGAAAAGCACAGCAAGGAAATGGAGTCCTGGCAGGAAGCCGGCCGCATGTTCTATCGGATTACCGGCCCCATCTGCAAGAGCCTGCTGATTAATGAATTCCTGCATTATGAATTTGAACAGCCTTTTTATGCCATCGTACGCAAGGTGGAAG
>CAZBSR010000100.1:0-5070 GCA_964494575.1 uncultured Methylophilaceae bacterium
TTTTTGAAGGTGGTGGGGGATTATGCGAAAAAGTAGATTAAATTTGATGGTAATTTACGTTGGTTATCATGCTTAAAAGACTGAAAAATTGGCTAGCATCCCAATCTACTGGGAGCAAAATAACAGAATGGTTCGTTGCGCTTCTTTTAGCCTTAGTGGTTGCTATTGGCCTTATTATCTGCATTATTGAGGCTGTAGATTGGTACTATATTTCAAAACATCCCATTGCTCTTGTGGAAAAAGATCTGGGTCTTGGCATAGTCATAATGGCCACATTATCTTTGTCCGTGCTAGGTTCCTTACCAATAATTGCTGTATTGACTTGGTACTTCAAGAAAACTCTACGTAAACATGTTCTGGCTAGTTTAGCGAAGTAGGGTGGGCGATTTGTTGCCCACGTGGCAGCACGTAGGTTGGGTTAGCGCAGCGTAACCCAGCAGTCAAGGTTACTTCACCATGTCGGTCTCGCCCGACTGTCGACCCTATTTCTTTTGCTTAGCCAAAAGAAATAGGGGAAAGAAAAGGCTACCCCGGTGCCGCTTAATCTTCGCCTCAGCGCCTCATCTGGGGCGGCTTGCGCAACTCAGCCTGGTAGCCAGCAAACACCGCTGGCTACTGCGGACTTCAAACAGTGCGCGCCGCTCATCCCAGATGCCGCTCGATTCTCAGGCGCGTCAGCAGGGGATTGGTAAACCATTGAAGGTTCGCGATTCGTTATTCAATTTAATCGCTAAAAACAACTGCCCTGGGAGCCGCATGGATATTGGCTCCCAGGGCATTGTTATTTAGAGGGTGTTAAGCAGTATTGCGCTTGAATTCGATGCGGTTGCCTTCACTGGTGGCCAGGCTGAGTGCGGGGTTTTCTTTTTCGGCGATGTCGCCGAACAGCGGGTCTTCATCTTCTGTCTTTGCGCTGGAGAGATGCTTGAAGTCGTAAAGGTCGGTGTCGGCCAGGTGTGAGGGTTCCACATTGGTCATGGCGCGGAAGATGTTGTTTACGCGTCCGGGCTGCTCCAGCTCCCACGCCCGCAGCATGTCTTTCACCTTCTGCCGTTGCAGGTTCTCCTGCGAGCCGCACAGGTCGCACGGGATGATGGGGAATTCCATTGCGCGCGCGTAGCTGGCGATGTCTTTTTCGGTGCAATAGGCCAGCGGGCGGATGACGACATAATCGCCCTTGCTGGTGGCGAGCTTGGGCGGCATGGCTTTCATCTTGGAGCCGAAGAACATGTTGAGGAACAGCGTCTCCACGATGTCGTCGCGGTGGTGGCCCAGCGCGATCTTGTTCGCGCCCAGCTCTTCCGCCGTGCGGTAGATGATGCCTCGCCGCAGGCGTGAACACAGTGAGCACGTGGTTTTGCCTTCGGGAATCTTCTCCTTGACGATGGAGTAAGTGTCGGCTTCGACGATGCGGAAATCCACGCCCAGCTCCTTCAGGTATTCCGGCAGGATGTGCTCTGGGAAATTAGGCTGCTTCTGGTCGAGGTTCATGGCAATGAGCTTGAAGCTGACCGGCGCACGCTGCTGCAATGCAAGCAACATCATCAGCATGGTGTACGAATCCTTGCCGCCGCTCATGCAGACCAGGATAGTGTCGCCGTCCTCGATCATGTTGTAGTCGCCGATGGCTTTGCCGACGCTGCTGATGAGGCTGTTGCGCAGTTTGATGAAGTTGCCGGAGGCGTTGTCGGGCAGGTGCTTGATGGCTTGATTGGTCATGTTGAAAGTCTTTACAGGTTCAGGGAGCGGCCGCCGTCTACAGCGATTACCTGGCCGGTCATGAAGGGCGCATCCTCGATTAAAAATCTGACCGCCTTGGCTACATCGTCACCCTCGCCGATGCGTTTCAATAATGTCTGTGAAATCACGCGCTGGCGATACACCTCGTTGAATTGCGGGTTGTCTTCCGGCCACATCACCGGTCCCGGCGCGACAGCATTGACGCGCACTTCCGGGCTTAATTCATGCGCCAGTGATTTGGTCAGCGTCACCAGCCCGGCCTTCGCCACGCTATAAACGATGTAGCCCTTTTTCGGGCGCTCGACATGCATATCGGTGATATTCACGATGCAGCCCTGCTGCTTGCGCAGCTCCGTGGCAGCGGCTTGCGCCAGGAATAGCGGTGCCTTGAGGTTGGAGCCGATGAGGTCATCCCACTGGTCATCCTCTATCTCGCCGATCTCGGTGGCGTAATAGCTGGAGGCGTTATTGATCAGCACATCCAGGCGACCAAAATGATTGATGGTCTCCTGCACCAGGCTAGGCAGGATGGCCAGATTCAGCAAATCGCCCTGAATAATCGCGGCAGAATTGGGGCGCTGCAGGTTGAGCTCGGCCTGCAGGGCGCGCGCTTCATTCACCGAGCTGCGGTAGTGGATCATGATTTTGGCCCCGCCGGCATGCAGCAGGCGGCAGATGGAAGCGCCCACTCTTTTGGCGCCCCCCGTGATCAATATGACTTTTTCGCCCAGGTTTTCGGCTGGTATTTCTTTTGTGTTTGAATTCACTCGGCTTCCATTTAATCAAACAGCCCGAACATTCAGGCTAGCTGGCATTATAATCCAGACTGCGCCACGACCCCATTGTCACTACTCTATTGTCCCAACTGCATGCCATGACCTCTTTACCCAGCCCAAACCACGCAGCATTAGCGCACAGCCGGCAACTGACTGCCCTGATCCGCGCTGAAATGGACGCGGCGGGGGGCTGGATCGATTTTGCGCGCTACATGCACCTAGCCCTATATGCGCCGGGTCTGGGCTATTACAGCGGCGGCGCAAAGAAATTCGGCAGCGACGGCGATTTTGTCACCGCACCGGAAATATCGCCCTTGTTCGCCCGGACGTTGGCGCGGCAGGCCGCACAGATATTGCAGCTGACTTCGGGCGACATCCTTGAGCTGGGCGCTGGCACCGGGCGGCTGGCTGCCGCTTTGTTATTGGAGTTGCACAAGCTGGATCAGGCGCCGCCGCAGTATCTGATACTGGAAGTGAGCGCGGACTTACGCCAAATGCAGCAGGAAACCCTGCAACAGACTTTGCCGCCGGAACTGATGCACCGCATCCATTGGCTGGACATGCTGCCAGATGCATTTACAGGAATGGTGATTGGCAATGAGGTGCTGGATGCATTACCCGTGCATGTGATCAAAACGCGCGGCGACGGTTTGTCCGAGCTTGGCGTAGCGTGGGCTGAGGATCGTTTCTGCTGGTCGGAGCGGCCATTGACTTCCGGTCCTTTGCTGGAGCAGGCAACCAAACTTGAGCTGCCGCCAGCCTACGTGACAGAGCTATGTCCGGCCGCAACGGGATTGGTCGCCAGCCTTGCTGCCATGCTGCAGCATGGCGCACTTCTGTTTATCGATTATGGCTTCCCGCGTCGGGAGTACTATCATCCGCAGCGCAGTCAGGGCACGCTGATGTGCCATTACCGCCATTATGCGCACGGTGACCCGTTTATTCATCCGGGCCTGCAGGACATCACCGCGCACGTGAATTTCACGGCGATTGCGGAAACCGGCGTAGCTAATGGCTTGCAGCTATTGGGTTATGGCGGCCAGGCGCAGTTCCTGATCAATTGCGGCATCACCGACCTGCTTAATCAGGTATCGCCAAGCGATGTGGCGAATTACCTGCCGCTTGCCGCGCAAGCGCAGAAACTGCTGTCGCCCGCCGAAATGGGGGAACTGTTCAAGGCCATGGCGCTGGGCAAAGGCATCACGCAATCCCTGCTCGGTTTTCAGCGCGGCGATAAAAGCCACACGCTATAATCACGCCCTGCATTTACCGCAATCTTTTTTGAACAGGCACAGATGGAAGACCTAAAAAAACGCTCGATCCGTAGCTTTGTGTTACGCCAGGGGCGTATGTCGCCGGGGCAGACGCGGGCGATTGAAGCGCTGTATCCGCAGTTCGGCATCGAATATGCGCCGCTAGAGCTGGATCTTGACGCGGTTTTTGGGCGCAAGGCCCCGCATATCCTGGAGATCGGCTGCGGCATGGGTGAAACCACTGCGGCAATCGCGGCAGCAAACCCCACGCAGAACTACCTTGGTATCGAAGTGCATAGCCCGGGCGTGGGCAACCTGCTGAAGCTGATTGGTGCCGGCAAGCTAAGTAATTTGCGCATCATCCAACACGACGCAGTTGAGGTGGTGGCGCATATGATTCCGGATGCTAGCCTTGATGGCGTGCATATTTTTTTCCCCGATCCTTGGCATAAGAAACGGCATAACAAGCGGCGCCTGATCCAGGCGCCATTCATAAGTGCCCTGTGCGCCAAGCTGAAAGCGGGTGCTTACATTCATGTCGCGACTGACTGGCAGGATTATGCCGAATGGGCACTGGAAGTACTGCGGGCGGAGCCCATGCTGGAAAATACGGTGGAGGATTACGCGCCGCGTCCGGAATACCGGCCGCTCACCAAGTTTGAGCAGCGCGGCTTACGCCTCGGGCATGGGGTCTGGGACATCATTTTCCGGCGGAAATAACCAGCTGCCGATAATCTTCTCGGCTTCTTCCACGCCCTGTTTTTTCAGGCTGGAAAAAAGCTGGATGGTGCAGTTCTCCCAATTCTCGTTGAGCTCCTTGCGCACAGCGAGTAGCGTCTGGTTGGCGGCATTACGCGACAGCTTGTCCGACTTGGTCAGCAGCACATGCACAGGCCGGCCGCTGTGGCCGAACCAGTCCAGCATCTGCCTGTCCAGCGGCGTGAGCGGATGGCGGCAGTCCATCACTAACACCAGCGCATTCAAGGTGGGGCGGTCGCTCAGGTAGGCGGCCAGGGTGGTCTGCCAGTGATGGCGCAGGGTTGCAGGAACTTTTGCATAGCCATAGCCCGGCAGGTCGACCAGGTAGCGGTCGCCGCCCAGGGAAAAGAAATTGATCAGTTGTGTGCGGCCGGGCTGCTTGCTCACATAGGCCAAGCGATTGTGGTTGGCAAGCGTATTGAGCGCGCTCGACTTGCCGGCGTTGGAACGGCCGGCGAATGCGACTTCTATGCCGCTGGCGGGGGGTAGGTCACGCAGGTTGTGTGCGGAAATATGGAAAACGGCATTCTGGAATAAAGGCA
>CAZBSR010000101.1:0-5029 GCA_964494575.1 uncultured Methylophilaceae bacterium
GCAAGGCCAGCTCTTCAACGATGGCAGAGTTCTTGATCTCTGCTGCCTGGTCGAGCGATTTTCCCTTGAGCCATTCGGTGACCAGCGAGCTTGAAGCGATCGCCGAACCACAGCCATAGGTCTTGAACTTGGCATCTTGAATGATGCCGTCTTCGCCGACCATGATCTGCAACTTCATCACGTCGCCGCACGCAGGCGCGCCGACCATACCGGTACCGACATTCGGCGCATCCTTGTCCATGGAACCCACGTTACGGGGGTTTTCGTAGTGATCTAAAACTTTATCGCTGTATGCCATGATATTTCTCCTAAGTGCGCATCATTTGCTTCACAAAACCTGTTTTGCATGTGATCCGCCAAATTAACTTCTATATCTAATGTGCTGCCCATTGGACTGAATTCAAGTCGATCCCGTCCTGATACATTTCCCACAACGGCGACAGTTCGCGCAGCTTGCCGATCTTGCTCTTCATTAACTGGATGGTGTAATCCACGTCCTCTTCGGTAGTGAAGCGGCCGATGGAGAAGCGTATGGAGCTATGCGCCAGTTCATCGGAGCGGCCCAGTGCACGCAGCACATAGGACGGCTCCAGGCTGGCGGATGTACATGCCGAGCCCGATGATACGGCAATGTCCTTTACCGCCATAATCAGCGATTCGCCTTCGACATAATTGAAGCTGATGTTCAGGTTATGCGGTACGCGCTGCTTCATGTCACCGTTGACATAAACCTCCTCGATATCCTGCAGTCCGGCCAGCAGCCTGTCGCGCAAGCGGCGGACACGAGCGTTTTCCAGGTCCATTTCTTCACGCGCGATACGGAACGCCTCACCCATGCCGACGATCTGGTGCGTGGCGAGCGTGCCTGAACGCATGCCGCGCTCATGACCGCCACCATGCATCTGCGCTTCGATGCGGATGCGCGGTTTGCGGCGTACATATAAAGCGCCGATGCCTTTAGGGCCGTAAGTCTTGTGCGCAGAAAAGCTCATCAGGTCGACCGGCAGTTTTTCCAGGTCTATCGCGACCTTGCCGGTAGCCTGCGCTGCATCCACATGGAAGATCACGCCTTGTTCGCGGCAGATGTTGCCGATGGCTTCGATATCCTGGATGACGCCGATCTCATTATTTACCAGCATGACCGAGGCCAACACAGTATCCGGGCGCAGGGCCGCACGGAATTTCTCGATATCCACCAGGCCATTGGGCTCAGGTGCGAGGAACGTGGCTTCGAAACCGGTTCTTTCCAGTTCGCGCACCGTATCGATGACGGCCTTGTGCTCCGTCTGGACGGTCACGATATGCTTGCCCTTGCCCTTGTAAAAATTGGCTGCGCCCTTGATGGCAAGGTTGTTCGACTCGGTGGCGCCTGAAGTCCACACGATTTCGCGCGGATCGGCATTGACCAGCTTGGCGACTTCTTCACGTGCATTCTCCACAGCTTTTTCCGCAGTCCAGCCGAACGCATGGCTGCGCGAGGCCGGGTTGCCGTAAAGCTCGGAAAGGTAAGGGATCATTTTTTCCGCCACGCGTGGGTCGGTCGGCGTAGTGGCTGAATAATCCAGGTATATCGGTGTATGCACTGTCATAATTTCCTCTTAAACCGCAACGGCGGTTAATTTTCTCAATCTTGATAATTCATTTTCCAGGGTCAGCAGAAATGCCTCGATCTGCTCCCGGCTATTGCCGGAGCCCAGGCTGACCCTGACGGCACCACGTGCCAAATCCCTATCTACCCCCATCGCCAACAATACATGGCTGGGTTCGGTACTGTCGCTGGAGCAGGCTGAGCCGCTGGCAACTGCAAAGCCTTTGCGGTCGAGCGCCATCACCAGTGTTTCGCCTTCAATGCCGTCGAACGCAAAGAAGCTGGTATTAGGCAGGCGCTCGACATCGCTGCCGAAAATATCCGCGCCCAGATGCTTCAATCCTTCTTCTAGCTGGTCGCGCAGCTGGCGGATGGCGCCGGTGCGCTGCACCAACTCGCTCCTGATCAGTTCACAGGCAGCGCCAAAACCAACAATCGCGGCAACGTTTTCCGTACCGCTGCGCAAGCCTTTTTCCTGACCGCCGCCGTATAACAGCGGCTGGATATCCACCCGCTTGTCCAGCACCAGTGCGCCAGCGCCCTGTGGGCCATTGATCTTGTGCGATGACAGGCTCATGGCATGTACATTCAGCGCGTCGAAATCCAGCTTGATCTTGCCCAGCGCCTGCACCGCATCGGTGTGCACGTAAGCGCCATGTGACCTGGCTATCTCGGCAATAGCTGCAATATCCTGGATCACACCAGTTTCGTTATTGGCCAGCATCACAGATACCACGCCAGCAGGCGCATCCAGTATGCCTTCCAGGGCATCTCTCTTAATCTCTCCGGACGCATTAACCGCAATCGTCGCAAGCTGATGGCCGCGTGCCTGCATGGCCAGGGCGGGGCGTGTGACCGCCGGATGCTCGATCGCGCTAACTGCAATCTGGCTGCCGGGCCGTGTGGCCGCCATGCCGCAAATGGCAAAATTGTCGGACTCGGTACCGCTCGCAGTGAAGACCACCTGCGAAGGGTGCGCACCAGCAGCATTCGCCACCTGTTCTCTGGCGTGCTCGATAGCCTGCCTGGCCCCGCGCCCAAATACATGGCGGCTGGTGGCATTGCCGTGTTGCTGGCTTAGATAAGGCAGCATGGCTTCCAGTACCCGCGCATCAAGCGCGGTGGTGCCATTGTGATCAAAGTAGACAGCGGCCATATTCATCTCAGGCGTTTACCAACTGCTCGTGTGGATGGCTTTCAGGTTTCTGTGCGTCTGCTTTGGCATCCGTTTTGGAACATTCCCGGCTGGCAAAAAGCACTTCCTGACAGTCTTCCTTGCTATCGCCTTGCGATGCAACCAGGTCGGCCAATGAAACGCCGGACAGGTAATTCAAAATCTTGGTATTCAGGCTGGCCCAGAGATCATGCGTCATGCAGCGCCGTTCATCGCGGCAGTTTTCCTGGCCGCCGCACTGTGTGGCGTCAATCAGTTCATCCACTGCGCTGATGATTTGCGATACCGAAATCTCGTGCGGCTCTCTCGCTAGCCGATAGCCGCCACCCGGGCCGCGCACGCTTTTTACCAGGCCATTACGGCGCAGGCGGCTGAATAACTGCTCCAGATAGGAGAGCGATATCGACTGGCGTTCGCTGACGCCGGCCAGCGTCACTGGCTTGCCTGCTTCCTGCAGGGCAAGATCCAGCATTGCTGTGACAGCAAACCTACCTTTAGTCGTTAATCGCACGTTATATTCCTATGTTGCGGCTGGTCGATGATCTTCTGGAAATCCAGAATCTACGCCGTTTCCAACCTCTATCTCAGGCTGGGATTCTATAATACCTTAATGGTTTAGTCAACTATTGCGGCGCTTGGTTCACATGAAGGTAACAGGGAGTATTACTTGGGATGGTCGAGATCAAAGGCCTTGCCGACGTCAGCGTCGGTTTCGGTATCTGCGCTGAGCTGGGCCAGCTGCTGCATGACTTCTTCCAGGCGTTTATCCTGCTTGGCGGCATGGTCGAGCAGGGCATGGATGGCCTTGGTCATCGGGTCGTTGCTGTCATCGCTGACCGCATAGGCAGAGAAACCGATCTTCTCAGCCATATCGTTACGCTGCCTGGTCTTGCTTTCGTCCAGGATGCGGGCAGGGATGCCTACTGCCGTAGCGCCGTCCGGCACGTCCTTGACCACGACGGCGTTTGAGCCGATCTTGGCACCTATGCCGACTGTGATCGGGCCCAGCACCTTTGCGCCAGCGCCGATTACGACGCCTTTCTCAAGTGTGGGGTGGCGTTTGCCCTTGTTCCATGATGTGCCGCCGAGTGTGACGCCGTGATACAGCGTGCAGTCGTCGCCAATCACGGCAGTCTCTCCGATGACGACGCCCATGCCGTGATCAATGAAAACACGATGGCCGATGACCGCGCCCGGGTGAATCTCGATGCCGGTGAGCCAGCGGGCGATATGCGAACTGAAGCGCGCCACCCAGTAGAAGCGGTGCTTCCACACCCAGTGCGAAAAGCGGTGGAAAATCAGCGCATGCACGCCGGGATAGGTCGTGATGACCTCCCAGTGCGTGCGGGCAGCGGGGTCGCGTTCAAAAACGACAGAAATATCTTCACGCAGATGATTAAACATGAGCTGGATTACCGTTAATTAGGCGCCCATTTTGCCACAAATCGGCATGCCCCGTTCTCATAAAAACCTTCGAGCTTGCCCGTCCTGTTAGCGACCTTGCGGCGGCTTTGGCTCCTGCGTATGGGTAAGGATGCCGCGCAGGATATTCACTTCCTCCTTTTCCAGCCGGGAGCGGGCGTAGATCCTGCGGATACGCTGCATCAGGCGGCCAGGTTCGGCGGCGTTGAGGAAGCCGATTTTGATCAATGTTTCTTCAAGGTGCCGGTAATAGCGCTCTACGTCTTCATTCGCGGCGAGCGGCGTGGCGGTTTGCACAATATCGGCAGAATTTTCTAGCAGCGCCATGCGCATTTCATAACTCATGACTTGCACCGCAGCCGCCAGGTTCAGCGAGGAAAACTCTGCATTGGTAGGGATCATTGCCAGCATTTGGCACAGGTCGAGCTCGGCATTGGAAAGCCCGCTCATTTCAGTGCCGAATACCAGGGCTACCTGTCCGCCAGCGGCGTATTCTGCTGCCTGTGTCGCCGCTGCCCGTGCAGAAAGCAATTCGTGGGACAGTTGCCGTTTACGGGCGCTGAGGCCGATAGCCAGTGTGCAGCCCGTCAAAGCTTCTTCCAGAGTGGCGCAGACATGCGCCTTTTGCAGGATATCCACAGCACCGACAGACATGGCCTCGGCCTCCTTGTCCGGGAATTTTTTCGGCGTTACCAGGTAAAGCTGGCCGATACCCATGGTTTTCATGGCTCTGGCAGCCGCGCCGATATTGCCTGGATGGCTGGTCTGACAGAGCACGATGCGGATGTTGTCGAGTAGATGGAGTTTGGAGGTCATGGCATTAGAAGCTAAAATGCCATTTTAAC
>CAZBSR010000102.1:0-4962 GCA_964494575.1 uncultured Methylophilaceae bacterium
GCGCTTTTCCCGCCGCTGTACTGGACGGCCGATACCTACAAGGCGGTTTCCATACTCGGCATGCCGGCGACTCTTTTCTACTTCCTTGCCGTAAGTGTCTCGATTACGGCCAGCATCCTGTATGCCTACTGGGAAGACAGTGCGCGCGGAGAATTCGCATCATGATGATTACTTTCGGCATCATCATCCTGTTCTTTATCCCGCTGATCATCATCCTGCAGCGCATCCGCGTGGATGATCGCTCCTTCTCCAATTATGCGGTGGGCGACCGTTCGTTCGGCGCCAGGTATCAGGCCATGTCGTTCCTGAACACATGGTACCCGGGTGCGATGTTTACCGCCTTTGGCGGCATGGCCGCGGCCAGCGGCGTGATCTCGTTCTATGTGCTGACCTACAGCCTGCTGACTGTGGTGCTGATGTATGTGATGGCCAAGCCGGTGTGGACATGGGGCAAGGCCTTCGACCTGCGTACGCAGCCCGATCTTTTTGCATTGCGCTACGACTCGAAACACATCCGGACGATAGCCGCCGTGATCGGCATCATCTCCGGCATTCCCTGGCTGGTGCTGGGCATGCAGGCGCTGGGCGAGATGTTCCGCTATATCTCGCTGGGGACGCTGAGCTTCTTCCAGGCAGTGGTGCTGGGCGTGATCGTGATCGCCATACGCCAATTCTGGACGGTGAAGATCGGCATGCGCGGCGTGGTGATCTCGGACATGTACCAGGGCATCGTCGCCTATATCGGCGGGACGCTGATGCTGATCGGCCTGATCGCATGGTTGGTGATAAGCAAGGACATCGGCTTTGCCAGCCTGGAGCCATCGAAGTTTTCCATTCCCGGCATAGGCTCGAAAGAAGGGCCGCTATATCTCTTTAGCCTGGTATTGACCGGTACGCTCGGCGGCTGGTGCTGGCCTTATATCTTCGTGCGGCTGTTCACGGCAAACGGTGTGCATAGCCTGAAAAAATCCGCAGCCCTGGCTGTGCCGCTGTCGCTGCTGTTTGCAGTTGCGCTGCTGCTTTTCGGCATGTTCTCGTCGGTGCTGCCGAGTGTTGCCAGCCATCCGATGGATGTCTGGTTCATCGTATCGCAGGAAGCGGGCGGACTTGTATTGCTCGGGCTGGCCGGTGCGGTGCTGCTGGCCGCATCCATGGGGCATATCGACGGTAACATCCAGGCTACCGGCGCGCAGATCGCCAATGACCTGTTCGGCAACTATTTCAAGCTGGATACCAAACGCCTCATCATCATTTCCAAGCTCGGCATGCTGGCGCTGACCATTCTGGCATCGTGGCTGGCGTGCATGGAGTTGCCTGCACTTTTTACCCTGGCAGTGCTGGCCTATCAGGGCATCATCCAGCTCGCCGTGCCGCAGTTCCTGGGCATATTCTGGAAGCGCGGCAATAAATACGGCGCCATCGCCAGCATGACCTGCGGTTTCATCATCGCCGTGGCGCTGGAACTGCTTTATCCGGCCGGCTTGCCGTGGGCATATGGGCTCACTTCCGGCGCCGTAGCACTGGTTGCCAATGTCTCCATCTATGTGGCGATGGCTTACCTGCTTCCGCAACCGAAGCAGGAAGTACAAAGGGTGGTTGAGTTATTCAAGCTGGTTGATGCAAAAAAATCCGTGGCAGCCGGTTGAGTATCGAAGCCCGTTCAGGTAAATATAAAACGGCCCGGCCGGGTATGGCTATGCAGGAGGCATGAAGATAGAACGGCTCACTATGTGGGCCGTTTTGTTTTGTGAAAAATGTTCTCTACTTGACATCGTTTCCATATTTATGGAAATATAGAAATATGGATAATAAATTAGCAGTTTCGCTACTTGCATCAATCGCGCAGGAAGCACGCCTGGAGATTTTCAGGCTGCTGGTACAGGCAGGCACTGAGGGCATTGCAGCCGGGGCGATCGCCGAGCAATTGGCTATTCCGACCAGCACGCTTTCATTTCACTTAAAAGAGTTGGCCCATGCCGGGTTGGCCGATCCAAAGCAGCAGGGGCGCTTCATTTATTACTCGGCAAATTACCAGGCCATGGAAAATTTATTGGCCTACCTCACTGAAAATTGTTGTGCGGGGCAGCAGGTCTGTAGCACCGATATGAATTGCAATACTCAAGCAAAAAAGGAAACGCCATGAAACGCATTCACCTCCATGTGTCAGTCGATGAGATAGCCAAGAGCATTCATTTTTACAGCACATTGTTCGGCTCTGAGCCTACTGTAGAGAAGGCCGATTACGCCAAGTGGATGCTGGACGATCCGCTGGTCAATTTTGCTATCAGCCAGCGCGGGGCGAAGCCCGGCCTTGACCATATCGGCATCCAGGTGGAAAGCGATGGAGAATTGGACGAGATCAGAGAAAGGCTTGAGCAGGCCGAACTCGACATACTCACCGAAACGGGCACCACCTGCTGTTATGCGAAGTCCGACAAGCATTGGGTGCAGGATCCGTCAGGCATTGCCTGGGAAAGCTATCGCACGCTGGAAAGCGCACCGACTTTTAATAATCACGTTGAGACAGAGTCGGCAGTAGCCTGCTGCGCACCTGCGGTGGAAAAAGTGCAATTCCTTTCCAGAAAGAGATAGTCAGCATGACGAGTGCAGCTTCTGTGAATAACCCGACCAGGATAGGCAGCTTTGAACGCAACCTGACCTGGTGGGTGCTGGGCTGCATTGTTGTCGGCATATTGCTAGGCAAGGTCGCGCCGGAATTTTTTCAGGCGATAGGTAACATGAAAGTGGCCGAGGTTAACCTGCCGGTGGCGTTGCTGATCTGGCTGATGGTCATACCCGTGCTGCTGAAAGTCGATCTGCGGGCGATGGGCGAAGTGCTCCAGCACAAGAAGGGCATAGGGGTAACCCTCTTCATCAACTGGCTGGTCAAACCTTTTTCCATGGCATTGCTGGCGTGGCTGTTCATCCGCGTACTATTCTCCGATTTGCTACCGGTATCGCAGATAGATAGCTATATCGCCGGGCTCATACTGCTGGCTGCGGCGCCCTGCACGGCCATGGTATTTGTCTGGAGCGGTCTGTGTAATGGTGAGCCCAAGTTCACTCTGTCGCAGGTTGCGCTTAATGACGTGATCATGCTGTTTGCGTTTGCGCCTATTGTGGCACTGCTACTGGGGCTTTCCAGCATTACTGTGCCATGGAAAACGCTGTTTATCTCGGTGCTGCTGTTCATCGTCATGCCGGTGATCATCGGCCAGGTATGGCGCATCGCTGCAATGCGCCGCAGTGCACAAACGCTGCCGCGCTTGCTCAATACATTGCAGCCGGTTTCATTGGCTGCGCTGCTGGCAACGCTGGTGCTGCTGTTTGCATTCCAGGGGCCGCAAATCCTGGGTAATCCGCTTGTGATCGGCTTGCTGGCCGTGCCTATCCTGATTCAGGTTTACTTCAACTCCATGCTTGCCTACTGGCTCAACAAGAAATTCAAGGTAGCGCATTGCGTGGCCGGCCCATCGGCGCTGATAGGCGCATCCAACTTCTTTGAACTGGCTGTTGCCACGGCGATCGCGCTGTTCGGCTTCGACTCGGGTGCGGCATTGGCAACTGTGGTGGGCGTTCTGATCGAAGTGCCTGTCATGCTTTCGGTAGTCGCCATCGTTAACCGTAGCCGTGGCTGGTATGAAGGTATTTAAGAAAATGGAATTAGCGAAATGAACATCTTATTTTTATGCACGGGCAATTCATGCCGCTCCATCCTGGCAGAAGCTACCTTTAATGTGCTGGCTCCTGAAGGCATGAAGGCCATGAGCGCGGGCAGCCATCCGACAGGAGAAGTACACCCAAAATCAATCGCCTTGCTGAACAGCAAGGGTATTTCAACAGAAGGTTATTACAGTAAATCATGGGACGACTTGCCGGTTACGCCTGATGTTGTCATTACGGTATGCGGCAACGCGGCAGGGGAAGCCTGCCCGGCATATCTGGGAGATGCGGTCAGGGCGCATTGGGGTGTGGATGACCCGGCAAAAGTGACAGGCACGGATGCGCAGATAGAGGCGGCGTTTGAGAGTGCTTACGCAATTTTACGCAGCCGGATCGAGCAGTTCCTAAAGCTGGGTGATGACGTCCATATAAACAGGAATGAGCTGGCTCGGCAGCTTGAGCTTATCGGCAAAGGGCAGGCGTAACCGGGAGGATGGAACGCGCCAAATAAAAAAGGCCCGCATCGCGGGCCTTTTTTATTGATAGAATTGGTAGGGGATGGCGGGGTCGAACCGCCGACAAATGGATTAAGAGTCCACTGCTCTACCAGCTGAGCTAATCCCCCAAATACGACTTCCAAGGGGCGCAATTATCAGGATAAAGGCGCATGCTGTCAACTTGGAGTTACCTGAATAAAGCAATACGGAACCTGTTACTTATGACCTTGCAATTGATCTCCACCCAGCCATTCGCCGACCAGAAACCCGGTACTTCCGGGCTGCGCAAACGTGTACCGGTATTCCGCCAGGCACATTATCTCGAGAATTTCGTCCAGAGTATTTTCGATACTATCAAGGCACCGAAAGGGGCGACATTGACTCTTGGCGGCGATGGGCGCTTCTACAACCGCGAGGCGATCCAGATTATCCTGAAGATGGCAGCCGCCAACGGGTTCGGCCGCGTGCTCGTGGGGCAGGGCGGCATACTTTCCACGCCGGCGGCTTCCTGCATCATCCGCAAGTACCAGACTTTCGGCGGCATCATCCTTTCGGCCAGCCATAATCCGGGCGGGCCTGACGGCGATTTCGGCATCAAGTACAACACCGGAAACGGCGGGCCGGCGCCGGAGAAGGTGACCGAGGCCATCTTTGACAGCAGCCTGAAAATCACGCATTACCGCATCCTCGATGTGCCGGACATCGAGATCGACAGCATAGGCGAAAGCAAACTGGGCGACGGGCCGGATAGCATGATCGTGCAGGTGATAGATCCGGTGGCCGATTATGCCGACCTGATGGA
>CAZBSR010000103.1:0-4935 GCA_964494575.1 uncultured Methylophilaceae bacterium
GCCTGGCCTTCCGCCACCAGGCAGATTTTTAATGAGCTCCCCATAGAGATTAGTTTCGGCTCTGAAAGTTTCGCGGCAACACGCGACAGGAAAGACTTTACCCGCACATCAGAATGCGAGCGGCTGCTGGCAACTGTCAGGTTGGCCGGATCCAATGTCCTGGCCATGATTGCCACTTTATCCTGGTTACCGTCCTGCTTGAATGCGCCCATGTCCTGCGCTGCATAATAAAGCAAAGACTTGGCCGGAGCATAAACGACGCCTATAACCGGTTTTCCATTGTCAATCAGCGCGATGTTTACCGTGAACTCATCATTGCGCTTGATGAATTCGCGCGTACCATCCAGAGGGTCTACGAGCCAATAACGACGCCATCCTGAGCGTATGCCATAAGATATTGCTGCAGACTCTTCCGAGAGCACGGGTAGCTCCGGCGTCAGCTTGTTCAGGCCGGATTCGATAATATGGTGCGCGGCCATGTCAGCCATGGTGAGCGGTGAATTATCGTCTTTTCTCTGGATGGCGATTTTACCGGCATACACTTGCATGATCGCATCGCCCGCCCTGTGGGCGATGGATATAAGCTCAGGTAGCCATGCTGCGCTCAAGCCGCTCATCCAATCAGCGCCAGCAAGCCTGCTTCATTGAGTACAGTTACGCCCAGCTCCTGTGCCTTTTCCAGCTTGCTGCCGGCTTCGGCACCGGCAACGACATAATCGGTTTTCTTCGAGACGCTGCCGCTTGCTTTGCCGCCTGCTGCCTCGATCAACTCTTTGGCCTGTTCCCGCGAGAGGTTCGGCAAGGTGCCAGTCAGTACAAAAGTCTTGCCGAGCAGGTTGCCAGTGGATATGTTCTTCCCGGCACCCTCAGGCCAATGAATGCCGGACTGAATCAGCTCGGCAATAATTTCCCGGTTATGCGCCTCACCAAAAAACTCGAATATCGATTGTGCTACTACAGGCCCCACATCGGGGACCTGCTGCAATGCTTCCATATCTGCCGCCTGCAATGCAGCCAGGTTGCCGAAATAACGCGCCAGATCCTTGGCGGTGGCTTCACCCACATTGCGAATGCCAAGTGCATAGATGAAGCGCGCCAGCGTCGTCTGCTTGCTGGTATTCAAGGCATCGATGATGTTGCTCGCTGATTTTTCCGCCATACGCTCGAGGCCGGCGAGTGTGGGTAGTTCAAGACGGTAAATATCGGCCAACGTATGCACCAGCGCACCGTCTACCAGCTGGTCCACCAGTTTTTCACCCAGGCCTTCGATATCCATGGCCTTGCGCGAAGCAAAATGCAGGATCGCCTGTTTGCGCTGCGCGGGGCAGAACAGCCCTCCGCTGCATCTCACCGCAGCTTCATCTTCCAGCCGAATGGCATGAGAGCCGCATATGGGGCATTTGTGATCTATAGCTTCCAGCAGCTGGTAAGGACTGGATGTCGGAGGCCTGAATTCAGGCAGCACCCGCACCACTTCCGGAATCACATCCCCTGCCCTGCGGACACTGACAGTATCACCTACACGAACATCCTTGCGGTCAATCTCGTCCTGGTTATGCAATGTGGCATTGGTGACCGTTACACCGCCGACGAATACGGGCTTGAGCCTCGCCACGGGCGTGATCGCACCGGTGCGCCCCACCTGCACTTCTATATTCTCAATGACAGTGTGTGCCTCCTGCGCAGGGAATTTATGCGCAATCGCCCAGCGCGGCGCGCGGGAAACAAACCCTAGTTCGGTTTGCTGGCTCAAGCCATTTACTTTATAGACCACACCGTCGATATCAAACGGTAGCGCTTGCCGCTGCTCACCGATTGCCTGGTAATAGGCCAACAAGCCTTCCAGTCCCTGTACGCAACCGCGCTGCTTGCAAACCGGCAGTTGCAGGCTGGCCAGGTAATCCATGGAAGCGCTATGAGTGGCCAATACAGGCACGCCTTCCGCAGCCCCCAGGCCATAAGCGAAAAATGTCAGTGGCCGTTTTGCCGTGATATTGGAGTCCAGCTGGCGCAGGCTGCCAGCCGCTGCATTGCGCGGATTGGCGAAAAGCTTGTCATCTCTGGCCTCCTGTTCGCGATTGAGGCGTTCGAAATCACGCTTCAGCATGATCACTTCGCCCCGCACTTCCAGTAGCCGTGGCGGCCGGTCAGTGGCAAGCCGGATTGGGATGGAGCGTATGGTGCGCAGATTGCTGGTGACATCCTCACCGGTATAACCGTCCCCACGCGTAGCGCCTTGCACGAACAGGCCGTCTTCGTAGGTCAGGGTAATGGCCAGGCCATCGAATTTCGGCTCTACAGCGTACTCAATGGATTCTTTGCCCAAGCCCTCACGCACACGCCGGTCGAATGCCGCGACTTCGCTGGTTTCGAAGGCGTTGCTCAGCGACAGCATCGGCATCCTGTGTGTGATGTTGTCGAATGTCTTTAAAGGTGCTCCACCCACGCGCTGGGTAGGAGAGTCAGGCTGGATCAGCTCGGGGTGTTCGCCTTCCATGGCCTGCAGCTCGCGAAAAAGGCCGTCGTATTCATTGTCGGAGATGCTGGGGGCATCGAGGCTGTAATACAGGTATTCGTGGTGACGGATTTCCTTGCTCAGCTGTGCTATACGCTGCTGGGCTTGGTCTTTACTATTCATAACCTAGGAAAAAAGTCTTAGCGCGCTATAAGAGCCGGGCACGACGCCGCGCGTCACCATTTTTGCGTGAATGACCTTGAGCTGCTGGCGGATCTTCTCTATCTGGGTCTCGCCCAGCGGGCGCTGGTTATCATCCACCAGGGTCGCATTCAGGCTGCTTTCCATTTGCCGGGCCATGAGCACCATGTGATTGAATATCTCGATACAGTTATGTACGCGCGGGATATCGAGCTGGAACTTGATGCCGCGAATGACCGATGTACGCAGCATCTCAGGGCTGAAAGGGTTGGTGTCATGATTGGTGATGAAAAACTGGCTTTGGCCGCTTTCCGCCCCGGTTTCGACTTCATAATGGAAGGCGCCATCCTCCCTCAGGGCTAGCCCGCTGGCTTCAGCCAGCCCCCTGAACTTGGTGCCGGTAAACGGACCGCTGGGGCCTTGCACCAGGTTAAACCCGACCATCTTGTCGACTTCGACACAGAATTGATCCAGCTCGCTGGCAAAATGCCATGGATCGCCACTGCCCTGCCATTCGACCTGTGCGCCCAGTTTATGCCCGATGCTATCCACGGCATGCTGAAAGCGGCCCAGGGATATCTTGGATACGAAGCCGGAACGATCCGCCAGCTGCAGGCTGCAAGTAGCACGCGTGAATTCAACACCCTCCTGCTCTCGCGTTAGCAGGCGCCACACGCCATCGAAACCCAATCCATGGGCATAGATGGGCTTGTCGAGGTCAGCGATGGATAACAGGAATTCACGCAAAGCGGCGCCGGTGGCGGGTCTTGTCAGATAAAGCACAGCGATCAGGTCAATCTGCTGATCTGTATCTGCAGGCAACTGGGTGTGCACTGAAGTTGGCGCGGCGTGCTGTTGTGGCTGACTGGGGCTGGCTGCAGTTTCGGCTGCAGAAGCAGTATCTAGCCCAGCCTCTTCCGCCAGCTCGGCTGGCGATGCAATATCCGCGAAAAGCTCAACAGGGTCGATTTCCTTGCTTGTACTCTCCGGTTCAGCTGTTTGCTGCTCCTGAAATGGCGCTGCCATATCCTGCTCAAATTCCTGCAGAGCTGAATTAAGCTCATTGATGGAATCGGATGAGCTTATCCGGCCTCCAGTGGTGGTGGCTTTGGCCTCAGGGGCTGGAGTGTATTCAGTAGTTTGCGGACTATCGCTTGCGGCTGGAGCCGTTTCCATGGGGATGGTGTCAACGTATGCCTGTACTGGTGCGGACTCATGCTCATCCTTGAGCACGGCCTCCGGGTCGAAATGAAACTCACCCATCAGCGCATCGGATTGCGGCTCGTCAAAGCGTTCTGAGACCTCTGCGCGCAACTTCCGCTCCTGCCACCAGTTGAAGAGCACAACGCCGAGAATAATCACCACGCCAAGCGCAAGCAAAGCCCATTGCAGGTCACTCATTTTGCATCACTCTTAAATTGTTCATGCCAACTCCTCACTATGCATTTGCATTGCGGCTTCTATGTCCACCTCTACAATACGCGAAACGCCTGACTCCTGCATGGTTACCCCGATGAGTTGCTGCGCCATTTCCATGGTTATTTTATTATGACTGACGAATAAAAACTGCGTGCGTTCAGACATTTTTTTAACCATATTACAGAATCTTTCCGTATTGCTGTCATCCAGCGGCGCGTCCACCTCATCCATCAGACAGAACGGTGCCGGGTTAAGCCTGAAAAGTGCGAATATCAATGCCAGGGCTGTCAGGGCCTTTTCGCCGCCAGACAACAGATGGATTGTGGTGTTCTTCTTTCCAGGCGGCTGCGCAAAAACCTGCATTCCCGTATCAAGGATTTCCTCACCCAGCAACTCCAGCTTTGCCTGTCCGCCGTTGAACAATACAGCGAACAGTTCGGCAAAGTGCCGGTTCGCCTCGTCGAATGTGTGTTGCAAGCGACTGCGCGTTTCGCGGTCTATGCGCTGGATAGCATCTTCCAGGGTGGCGATGGCTTGCTCCAGATCCAGTGCCTGGCTCGTCAGGTAGCTGTTGCGCTCACGTTCGCTGGCCAGCTCCTGTATGGCGGCGAGATTGACCGGCCCCAACTCCTCGATACGGGCGCTGATTTCCAATGCCGCCTGCTCCATTGCCGCAGCCTTGGCAGAAATGGACAGGTCTGCTGCCAGCGCCGACTCATCAATACCTACAGCGGTGAGCTCAGCGTGACATTGCTCAAAATACAGGCGCGTCTGCTGTTCCTGCAACCTGGCCTGCTCCAGCTTGTCGCGCTGCGGATGTAATTGCTGTTCGGTCTGCATGCGTGCGCGTTCCTGCGCCT
>CAZBSR010000104.1:0-4880 GCA_964494575.1 uncultured Methylophilaceae bacterium
CTACCATCCGCCACGTCATGTCTGACCTGGAAGAGCTGGGATTCATCGCCAGCCCACACACTTCGGCCGGCCGCATCCCCACGCAGCGCGGCTACCGTTTTTTTGTGGATACCCTGTTGACCATACAACCCTTGCTGCAGCAGGAAGTACGGCGGCTGGAACTCGAACTGTCTTCTCCCGATCCGCAAAAACTGATTTCTTCGGCAGCCGACCTGTTATCCAGCCTGACGCAATTTGCCGGCGTTGTGATGATTCCAAAACGTAAAAGTATCGTGTTCCGCCATCTGGAATTCCTGCCGCTGTCGGAAAAACGCATCCTGGTGATTATCGTCACCTCGGATAACAATGTGCAGAACCGCATTATCATGGCGGATAAACCTTATTCAGCCTCCGAACTCACGCAGGCCAGCAATTTCTTTAACCAGAATTATGCAGGCAGCACCTTCGAGCAAGTGCAGAAGAAACTGCATGAAGAACTCAAGCAGATGCAGTCGGACATGACGCGCCTCATGGCAGCGGCGCTTGAGGCCAGCAGCAAGGGGCTGGATGACGAGAAGGATAGCGTGGTGATTTCTGGTGAGCGCAACCTGCTGCAGGTGGACGAGCTTTCCACCAACGTGGCCTCGCTGCGCAAATTATTCGAGGTATTCGAGCGGCGCACCAGCCTCATGCAATTGCTCGACAACAGCCAGCGCGCAGAAGGCATCCAGATTTTCATTGGCGGCGAATCAGGCTATCTGCCACTGGATGAGTGCAGCATGGTCACTGCCCCATATGAGGCGGATGGCCAGGTAGTCGGCACCCTGGGCGTTATCGGCCCCACACGCATGGCTTATGAGCGCGTCATCCCCATCGTGGATATCACGGCAAAAGTGCTGTCCAACGCCCTATCAAATAACTAGGCGGCAAATGACCTACTATAAAAACGAACCCCCTTATACGCATGGCGAACCACTGCGAGTTGGCATATTGCTGCTTAACCTAGGCACCCCCGATGCGCCCACGGCTTCTGCCTTAAGACCCTTCCTCAGGGAGTTCCTGAGCGACAGGCGTATCATAGAGATACCGCGCGTCATCTGGTGGCTGATCCTGCATGGCATCGTCCTTATTACCCGTCCGCGCAAGTCTGCCGCCAAATATGCGCAGATATGGTCCAACGAAGGGTCGCCATTATTGGTGCATACTCGGAAACAGACCAATCTGTTCCAGGGCTATCTCAGCACCCATGTCGCCTCCCCTTTTGCTGTGGAATTCGGCATGCGCTATGGCAGCAACTCCATCCCTGCCGCTATTGAAAAGCTCAAGGCGCAAAATTGCGACCGCATACTGGTATTTCCGCTATATCCGCAATACGCCGCCAGCAGCACCGCCTCGGCCCTGGATATCGTGTGGCAGACATTGCAGCGTACCCGTAACGTACCCGCCATCCGCAGCATCAGGCATTATCACGACCATCCGGCTTACATCGCCGCATTAGCACAAAGTGTGCGCCATCACTGGGCTACAAATGGTCGGCCGGAAAAGCTGATCATGAGCTTTCACGGCGTCCCGAAGTTCACCCTGGATAAAGGCGACCCTTATCATTGCGAGTGCCATAAAACCGCACGCTTGCTGGCTGAATCGTTAGGCCTGGAAAAAAACCAATACATGGTCTGTTTCCAGTCACGCTTCGGCAAGGCCGAATGGCTCAAGCCTTACCTTGCCGTTACACTTAAAGACCTGGGTAAAGATAAGTTAAGGCGTGTGGATGTGATTTGCCCCGGCTTTTCCGGCGACTGCCTGGAGACGCTGGAGGAGATCGCGATCGAAGGCAAAGCTATCTTTGTTGGCGCGGGCGGCGGCGAATTCCACTATATCCCGGCGCTTAATGAGCAGGAGTCGTGGATCGATGCCATGTGCGATATCGCGCTGGAGAACCTGCAAGGCTGGACCAGCCCGTTGTGGGATAAAGCAGCCAGGGCACATGAAGGCGAATTAACCAGCTTGCGCGCCAAGGCGCTCGGTTCTAAAAGTTAGCATTTTGAGCACTAGCACTCTAAACATTGGCTAGCGACTGGCACAGGAAAATCGGACTGCTTTTGTTATACTGCGATATTACTGACATCTGGACTAAAACATGGTCGTAATTACCGGCGGCGCCGGCATGATAGGCAGCATCATCGCATGGCACCTGAATACAGTGCTGAAGCGCGAGGATATCGTGATCGTCGACCGCATCAACCATCCCGACCAATGGCAGAACCTATGCCATCGGCGCTATGCCAACTACCTCGACAAAGACGAGCTGTTTGACTGGCTGCAGGACTCTAAAAATAACCAGAAAATCGATGCCGTCATTCATATGGGCGCAATCAGCGCCACCACCGAGCGCGATTTCAACAAGCTGGTGCAGGACAATATCCGCTACAGCCAACGGCTCTGGTCATGGTGTGCCGAGCATGACGTCCCGTTCCTGTACGCCAGCTCTGCGGCCACCTATGGTGCGGGGGAGCATGGCTATACCGACGACCAGGGCCAAATAGACCAACTGCGACCGCTGAATGGCTACGGCTATTCCAAGCAGTTTTTCGACCAGTGGGCGCTTCGGCAGGTCGAGGAAAAACTGCCCTCTCCACCGCAGTGGTGCGGGTTCAAGTTCTTCAATGTCTACGGGCCGAACGAATATCACAAGGAGCGCATGGCCAGCGTCGCGTTGCACAGCTTTAACCAGTTCAAGGAGCACGCCACGGTCAAGCTCTTCAAGAGCCATATCCCGGAGTATGAGGATGGCATGCAACTGCGCGATTTTGTCTATGTCAAAGATGCCGCGGCCGTGGTCTCTTACTTTTTACAAAATCCCGGCAAGTCCGGCATCTTTAATATAGGAACCGGCAAAGCGCGCGCTTTCAAGGATCTGGCCAGTGCAGTGATGACCGGCATGGGACATGAGCCGTCGATCACCTACATCGACATGCCTCAGGATTTGCACGGCAAATACCAGTATTTTACTGAGGCGAGCATGGACAATCTGCGTGCAGCCGGCTATACCCAGCCCTTCCACACGTTGGAAGAAGGCATACGCGACTATGTGCAGAACTACCTGATGCAACCCGACCCTTATTGCTGAGGCACTCATTTTTGAAGGTACCGTTTTGAACGATATTGAATTTCTAAAATCCGAACTTGCCGCTCACCAGGCCCTGTTCACAAAGCTTGAAAGCATGCTGCCGCAAATCAGCGCGGTCGGCCAATGCATGCGCCAGTGCCTCAAAAACGGAGGCAAGATCCTGCTCATGGGTAATGGCGGCAGTGCAGCCGATTCCCAGCACATTGCCGCTGAGATTGTGGGCCGCTATAAACGCGAGCGCCGCGGGCTACCGGCTATTGCCCTGACAACTGACACCTCGATCCTGACCTCGGTCGGCAACGACTATGGTTTTGAATTCATCTTCTCGCGCCAGGTAGAGGCATTGTGCGTACCGGGAGATGTGGTGATTGGCTTGTCCACTTCCGGTAACAGCAAAAACGTCGTGCGCGCCATAGAAGCCGCCAAGCAGATAGGCGCCACCACGATCGCACTGAGCGGCGGTGATGGTGGCAAACTGGCTACATTGTGCGACTACAATCTGATCATGCCTTCGGATGTAACAGCACGCATCCAGGAAGCCCATATATTCATCGGCCATAGCGTGTGCGATATCCTGGAGTCTGAATAAGACCATGCAGGACGATCTACTACAGCGCTTGCTTGATACTGTACGCAATAATTTCGCCAAGCCGGATTCGTCGCAATGGGTACTGGTCGTCGGCGACCTGATGCTTGATCGCTACCTCACTGGCAGTGTCGACCGCATCTCCCCTGAGGCGCCGATTCCGGTTTTATTGCTGAAAGAGCGTAGTGAGCGCGCAGGCGGTGCTGCAAACGTCGCGGTAAACCTGGTCAAACTGGGCGTCAAAGTGCGGCTTGCCGGCTGTGTTGGCAAAGATGAAGAAGGCGACTCATTGCTAGGCATCATCGGCAAGTCGGGCATCAATGTCGATGGCATCCTGCAATCAGAGCGACGTCCTACCATTACCAAAACCCGCATCATGGGCGGACATCAGCAAATGATCCGGCTGGATCAGGAGAGCCGCGAGGCTTTTGGCTCGTCCGAAGCATTGCAACTGCAGGATAAAGTGGCCGCGCTAATGGCTGAGAAACCGGCGCTGGTCATTTTGTCCGATTATGCCAAGGGTGTGCTCAGTGCCGATTTATGCGCAGCAATCATCGGCCAGGCAAAACAGCAACATACCCCGGTGCTGGTTGACCCAAAAGGCCTGGATTACAGCAAATACAAAGGCGCCACGGCACTGACCCCAAATAAGCGCGAAGCTGCGGAAGCCTGCGGCATCAGCGCTCAGAACGATGCCGCTTTATTGTCGGCCGCCAGTCTATTAAGAAAGTCCTTGGGACTGCAATTCCTCGCTATTACACGCGGCGAAGAAGGCATCACTGTCGTCGACGAAAATGCGCCATTACACATTCCCGCTACTGCAAAGCAGGTTTTTGATGTGTCTGGTGCGGGCGATACCGTAGTAGCAACGCTCTCGGCCGGGCTGATTCACGGGCTCAATTACCAGGAAGCATTACAGCTCGCCAACGTCGCTGCCGGCATCGTAGTCGGTAAGGTAGGCACCGTACCAGTGACTCGTAATGAATTACTGGATGAATTGATCTCGCAGAACTCCGCTACCCAGGTTAACAAGATATGCGATCTGCAAAGCCTGGCGGCAAAAGTCGAGGCATGGCGCTCCAATAAGCAACGCATCGTGTTCACCAACGGCTGTTTTGATTTGTTGCACGCAGGCCATGTTACCTACCTGGAAGCAGCGAAAAAAACCGGAGACAAGCTGGTGCTGGG
>CAZBSR010000105.1:0-4867 GCA_964494575.1 uncultured Methylophilaceae bacterium
GCAAAAGCCATTTAAGCCTTAATGGAAAGTTTTAGAAAAACGATTTAAAAATCGTTGACTATGGCGGCCACAATCTGCACATCGCTCATGGTCAACTGGTCGCGCACGTTGACGAGGTCGGACATGCGGGTCTCATTCAGGCGAGATACCAGTAATGCCCCGCCGCATCGCGCGGCAATCGTCTGTGCATCCGAGGTAATCGAAGCCGGAGGAGTATCGACGATGACCACATCGAACTGATCATTGACCCTGGCAACAAACTCGGTAAAAACCTTGCGGCTTAACAGTTCCTGCGGATTTGGCGGCACGGTGCCAGCGCCCAAGACGGATAGCCCGGCCAGGGCATCGATTTTCGTAATGGTCTCCATGCCTGCGCGCCCAATAAGAATGTCGGACAGGCCGCGTGACTGGCCCAGATCGAAAATTTCCTGCTGACTCGGCTGCCTTAAATTCGCATCTATCAACAAGGTGCGCTCGCCAAGCTGTGAAAACACTACGGCAAGATTGGCTGCCAGGTCGCTGCAGCCTTCCCTGGCGTTTGCGGCTACTACTGCCAAAGCTTTATTCCCGTGCGCAAACCAGTGGGTGGTCAATTGGCTGCGTAAGGCTCGCAAGGCCTCTACCTGCGCGGTAAACGGCTGGTAGGCGGCTGTAAGTTTCTTGCTGAACCTGTTTTGGCCGGACGGCAGGTACGAATAGCCGAACTGGACACCCAGCGCTTGTTGTATGTCTGCATCAGTGACCAAACCAAGTTTTTTGGCGGCCTCACCGAAGCGCAGACGTGATTTTCTCTGCAACTGAAAAACACGCTCGGCATCTTCCTCGGTAATCTTGCCTTGCTCTAACAACAGCGCCCCTATCCTAGATTGCTGCGGGCTGTCCACGGTAAGCTGAAGCGGGTTGGGATTTAGATGGCTGATATTCATGGATTACGCTGGCTTTCTAGATTGATAGTTTCTAGGCTGAAGGAAAAAACTTGCCGGATTGGCCGGGCAGCAGTCTCAACCCCGTTACTGTGGGTTTTTTGTTGATGACGGCCACCACCGGCACTTGCAGCAGATTAGCGATATCGTTACTGCTGCGCACACGGCGATCCATCATTTCTGCAATCAGGCCAAAGCCCATACCCAGAAGCCCGCCAAGGAACACGGCGAGCAGGATATTCAATGCAATCCTCGGGCTATTGGGAGATCCAGGCGGTTGCGCCATGCTCAATATTGCGATGTCACTCTGGTTGGACTGGCCCTCGATACTGGTCTGGCTAAAGCGCTGGTTAACACTGTCCAGCGCTTGCTGCGCGCTCTCTACATCTTTCTGCAGCAATGCCAGTTCATCTCTGGTGCGGTTCAGCTCCAGCACCTTCTCTTTCTGCTGCGCCACTTCAGAACGCAATTCGCCCTCGCGCTGTTGCTGGATTTTGGCGCTATTGGCCACACTGTTAGATGTCCTGCGTATTTCATTCTGCAGTTGTCCAGCAATCATGTTGCGCTCAGCCGCTGCGGCTTCATATTGCGGATGGCTGGTACCCAGACGCTGGCCCAGTTCGGCCAGCTTCGAGTCGGCTCTGGCAGCTTCCACCTTCAGGCCCTGCACGACAGGATTGATAGCGACATCCGGTGAGTCATTCGCATTGCCCGTGGCGCTCCTGCCGCGGGATTGCGCCTCGATCGCTGCCGACTGGGCAATCACCATCTGTTGCGACAACTCATTCAGTCGGGTGTTTTCCACGTCCAGCCGCTCATCGGCACTGGTGATGCCCTTTTCCTGACGGTATTTTGCCAGCCGCGTTTGCGCCTGTTCGAGGTTGTTCCGGAAGGCCGTTACCTGCTGCCCAAAGTACTCTGCCGCCTTCTGTGCCGGCTCTACCTTAAGCTGGATGCTGAGGCCCTGATAGGCCTTGGCGAAACCATTGGCGATAGCTGCCACAAATTCCGGGTCTTCACCGCTAAAGGCGATTTCAAGCACACTGCTTTCGCGCAATGGTGAAACCTCCAGTTTCGACACAAGACGCCCTGCGATCCAGTCACGGATCTGCTGTGTGCCTCTATCCTCCTGCGCAAACTGACGCTTTAATTTATCGTTATTCACCAAACCAAGCTCATCGACCACCCGGAGCGCTACCCCGCGGTTCTTCACGACATCTATTTGCGTTGCCATGTAGCCGGGAAGCTGTGCGGCAGGAGCTGCGGCGCCGGTCAATGGATCAGTACCTTTGTAATTCAATACGATCTGGGTGGATGCCTTGTACACTTTGGGCATCATCAGGCTTACCGCTGCTGCAGTAAGCACCGTGATGCAGAACGTCAGCAGGATGATTTTTATCCGTGCTTTAAGGATGAGAAGGAAATTGGATATATTCATACAAGATGCCTAAAAAAGACTTTCACGTACATAAAGCACATCATCCGGAAGTACGAGGTCGGCCATTTTTGGGCTTAGCTCGACAGTAGTGCCATCAGCATTGCGCCTGAGCAGCTTAATATTGCGCTGTGTACCGCGGACGGTCGGCCCGCCGCCCTGTGCCAGGGCCTGGATGACCGTCATATTGCGTTCCACACGATATGAACCGGGCTTTTGGGCTTCGCCATAGATATAGAACACCGGTGCACGCGACACGTAGACCTCATCACCATCGGCAACCACTACGTTATTCTCGCCCTGGTCATTCAAATACAATGCGGCGATGTCCACTTCCTTGCGGTATGGCTTGCCATCGCGCTGACCGAAAATGATTGCAATATCGGAGCCCGCCGGCGAAACACCTCCAGCCAGTGTCAGCACCTCGGACAAGCGCATCTTGAAGCTCTCCAGCGGATAACGGCCAGGGTGGTTCACCTGCCCCAGCACTGAGACCTGATTGCCCGCCATCACGTAGATGACATCTCCGCCTTTGACCACGATATCCTGGGCTTGCGAGTCGTTGCGGAAGAGTGAAGCGATATCGATTTCCTGACGGATAGGTTTGCCATCGCGGGTGCCGGTAAGAATGGCGACTCCGGTACCAGCGGCAGGCAGTACACCGCCAGCGCTTGAAAGCATGTCTGAAAGCCGCACACCCGAGCTATCCATAGGGAAACGACTGGGCTTGTTGACCAGGCCGAGCACTGCCACCTGGCTGCTGCGTACTTCTGTCAGGACGATAGTCACCTGCGGGCGCTTCACGAAGTTACCGCTTTTAAGCTTTTGCGATATGAGCTCTTCGGCAGCCGCTGTAGACAGACCGCCCACCGGTACCACCCCTATCAAGGGGAAAGTAATGCCGCCGCTTTCCGATACACGGGTTTCAAGCGTTAGATCCGGGTTCTGGAAAACGGTAATGCGAATCGCATCCCCGGCCCCCAGTTGATAATCCATTTTATCAGGGGCGGCGGACGAGGCAGTAGAAAATGCCAGTATTGCGGCCCAAAGCCCTATCCTCAGTATTTTTGCGAATGACATAGACATATCGCTCTCCTGTTCTTTCTAAATGTAATTAAGCCTAAATTTCATTAAGCTAGGCTGGGTGAAAAGCGCTTGTCGTTTTCACGTAACCGGCTTGATAAAAGCTGCAACAAAGCCAGCAGGAGCTTATTGCCTAGCCGCGGCGCCTGTACCAGGAGCTTGTTCAAGCCTGCTTGTGTGAGGACTGCAAAATCCACCGGCTTGGTGGTAACACAGCCCGCAAGCTGCGTTTTGCCATCTATCATGGCAACTTCGCCGATAATCGACCCCGCAGCCAGCTCTGTTATTACCTCACAGCCATCTACTGAGACATGCTTCATCTCGGCAGTACCGGTAAGAACCATCAATAAATGGTTATCGGCCATACCTTCTTCTATCAAGGCATAATGACGCGGAGCCGCAAAACATCGCATGTAATGACATACAGCCCTGATCTCGTCCTCGCTGAATGCGTTGAACAGGCTGATGTGCTGACTGATTTCGAGTATTTCATCGATAAACCCATCTGCTGTTCCGAGGTCTTCCAGATCGCTATAAATTTGGTTAAAGTTTTCAGTCATTTGGTCTGATTAAGTTAATTGGGCTAAATCCCAAGCAATCTGGGCATCTGTCACCTAACGTTAGGGCATGCTAAGTAATGAGCGCATTCGCAACAATAGGCCGAACGGACTAATGTATTGATTGAGGTGGCTATTTAAGCCGGTGTCTGCTTGCGGAGACAGAATTACCAACTGCGAATCAGGTAGTTACAAGTGTAAAAATCATTGCTGTCTCCTTTTGTAGACAACAAATCTGCTTTTTTTCAAAAATGTATTAACGAATCAATAATTTACATCGATGGCATAGTCCTTGCTGAACTAGAGTCGACTCACGCCTTAAATGAATAAAAGTCATTTCTGGCTGGAGGCCCCTCATCACAAACGGTAGGACTTATGCCTTTAAATACTGCGCTGAATGGCGTTCAAAAGACGCAATTCATCGGATTGCTTCACGAATCACTACGAGTCCGCTCCCATTGCGAGTTTCTGCTTTGGTCGCAGGGCGACATGCAGCAGTTCTTGCCGCATGACATCATGATTGCAGCCTGGGGGGACTTCTCCCTGGGGCTGATCTATTTTGATATTGTTTCCGCCATCCCCGGGGTGCGAACAGATCACATCCATTGCTCCACACTGGCCCCTTTGCTTAAGCGTCTTTTCAACTACTGGAACAACCAGTCGCGGGCACCATTCGTTTTCAAAATGGATACCGGACTGTTTGAAGAAAATGAATTTGGCTGCAATAAATTAGACAGTCACTTCAAGGACATGAAGTCGGCACTGGTGCATGGCATCAAGGATGTACGCGGGCGGCATGATTGCCTGTATGTCCTGATGAGCATGTCGACGGCGGATATGCCCGATACCACAACGACGATGCTGGAGGC
>CAZBSR010000106.1:0-2514 GCA_964494575.1 uncultured Methylophilaceae bacterium
TTAACGGAGACTGCAAAGGTTTCTGACAGTTAAAACAGATTAGTAGCAAAATGGAGACCGCAGGGGTCTTCCCCGTTGAATTGGCTGCTAAAGCAGCTCAGTCCAACGTGAAAGCGTGGCCGAGTGGTTGTGACCGGAAGGTCGTCCCCGCCATCATTGGCGCTAAAGCGCCGAATGCTGGCGGGAAAGGCAACAGTCTTGACAAGATATTCGCGAATGCGAATTTCTTGCGGTGCAGACTCATATTCGCATAGCGAATGTGATGTCGCAGCCAAAACTGTCGGTGCAATGCTGACTGGATGTACGGTGGTTAGTAGTAAGTAAGGTTTAGCAATAACAACGGAAGCGTGGCCGAGTGGTTGAAGGCAACAGTCTTGAAAACTGTCGGGGGTTCACGCCCCTCGTGAGTTCGAATCTCACCGCTTCCGCCAATCACTTACCTGATACCGCTCATCTTCAATTCATTATTTAATCAATCAGGATTGATCATCCAAGCGTAATCGATCCATCAAGACAAGCCGACGCAGAGCCTGCCATAGCCACAGCGCCAACAGTGTGACCGCCAGCAGTATCATCCCCATGCCAGCCGCAGCTTGCTCCTCACCCAGGTAGACGCTGCAGAGTTGCTGCGGCGCTTCCTGATACAGCAACCCTACGGTCAACATCATCCATACCAGGTTTAACAAGAAGAATGTCTGCACCACGAGGCCTGAGCTGCGCCAACTTGCGCCGACCAGCAGTCCTGTGCCAACCAGGCTGAATACTTTCAGGGTAGCCGCAGCCGGATTCAGTACGGCCAAATCCAGCGACACCGGCAGCATCCAGAACATCGTGATCAGGAAGCCGGCGAGCATAGCCGGCACACCACTAGTGTTCCATGTGGCCATGCTATGTGCCAGTCTAGCTCCAGCCAGATACGCGGCGAGCCAGCCGATAACGATCAAGAGCGGAAATTCAATGGTCATATGGCGTGCCATCGTCGACTCCATCCAGGGCCGTGCGCATGCGAGAATAGCCAGCAAAGCGCCCGGTAGGAAAACTATGGGCCGCCGTAACATGATTATCCCCTGACCTGCTGCAAAAGGTCGGCGAGTGCCAGGTCCGGGCGATCGACATCATATGCTCGAACCAGGTGTCCATGATTGTCACTCATGAACAGCGCCGCATTGTGGGAGTAGCCGCCCAACGCATCGGGCAGTACGACGATATTGAACAGCTTGAGGAGGGCGCCAAGATCGCTGGCATCGGCGACCGTAGCAAAGCGCCATATCTTGGGATCGGCATCCAGTTTTCTGGCATAAGCCGTAAGTATGGCGGGTTTGTCATGAGCCGGATCGAAGCTCAGTGTGAGCAGTTTTACCTGTTGTTCCAGGCCGCGCTTACGAATTTCTGATTGCAAATACGCTTGCCCCGATGCGCTGGTGCGGCATACGGTTACGCAGGATGTATAGACGAACGTAATCAATGTCACCTGTCCCTGCGTGGCATCGGACAGGCTTACGGTGCTATTGGCGCTATCCAGCAACATAATCGGCGGTAGCAAGCGGGGGTTGTGTGCGAGGTCGATACGGCGTGCGCTATCTGTGGTGACTGCCTGAAAGCCTCGCGTAACTTGTGCAAAGGCCGCGACTGCTATCAGGAGCATTAGCGCAGTTGCGATGAGAGGCCGTAGCAGGGCAGGTGCACGCCGCATATTCATTCCACAGAGTTTTCCACTGCTGTTGCCGTCATGAACTTTATCAGGCCATCCTGTCCTTGCCAGGATTCGGCTTGAGCTTCGGATACTTTGCGGGCTGTAGTTACCGCGCCGGTTTCGATCGGTTCCGCATTATTGCCCCACTGGCTGCGGATATACGTCGCTAATGCGGCGATTTCGGCATCGCTTAATTGCGCACCGAATGCCGGCATGGCTCCGTTATATGTAGCGCCGGCTACCTCAATCGATCCGGTCAGTCCATGTAACAGGATTTGCAGCAGGGTCGCCGGGTCGCCATTGACCCATGTGGAACCGGCAAGCGGTGGAAAGACGCCGGGCAAGCCTTGCCCGCTGGCCTGATGACACGCCTGGCAATTAGCCGCGAATAATTGCGCCCCGTCGATACCTTTTACGGCAGGTGTCGCTGTGTCCACTAGCGCCGTGGGGTTACGCCGATCGCCCAGCGAGGCGATGCCATCGGCCTTCTCCAGAAAAATATAGCTGACAGCCCATACGACTAGCGCAAATACCAGGCCCAGCACTACTTTCGGTACGGGGTTGTGCTGCTCATAAGGCTCGGCATGTTCGGCGTGCTGTGTATTTTCCGGCTTCATCTGAGACTCCCAGGTGATATTTTCATTTGGATGCCTTGCCTGCGGGTGCGTTGATTTTCAGCGCCAGATCAGCTTCTTCCCGGGTCAATGCCGCATAGGTGTGCTTCATCCCGGTCAAGTAGGCGACCAAGTCGAGCGCTTCCGGCCGGGCGACTACTTTCTTCCCCGGTTCCACCGTGCCTGGTGGCAGTACGACCACGCGCT
>CAZBSR010000106.1:2614-4820 GCA_964494575.1 uncultured Methylophilaceae bacterium
TTCCACCGTGCCTGGTGGCAGTACGACCACGCGCTCGCCCTTAGCCACCATGTTTTCATCCTTGACCTCGAACAGGAAGGGGTAGGCAGGCATGATACTGCCAGGGACAAAAGCGCGCGGCTGGAACAGGTGGCCCAGGTGCCAGTCTACGCTTGGCTGGCGTACCCCGATATTGAACAGGTCAGGGCCGGTACGCATGGTGCCGAGCAGGGGCGGATCGTCATAGTGATAATCGGCAGCGACCGAGGCCCGCCCCCATCCGCGCGAGAAATCTGCGCGACCAGCGCCGCTGGTGCTGGGCTGCTGGGTATGGCAGGCGATACAGCCATTTCCCATATAAATGAGCCGTCCGCGCAACTGCTCGCTGGTATATGGCGCCAGCGCCTTGGGTGCCGGTACATCTTTAAGTTGCAGAAACGGTACGATGATCATGGCGCAGGTTGCTAGTGATAACGTGACCATGGCACCGCCGATTAATTTGAGTTCGTTTTCCATTTTCAGGCCGCCGATTGAAGAGTGAGGCAATCAGGTTGCGTCAGTATTCCTGAGCGCATCACCATGACGCAGAAGTGGCCGGCGAAGACGATATGGCCGAGTGTCATCAACGCACCGCCTAGTGAACGCCCCTGCAGCCACGGTATGGTGATCGCGACGGAATCCATGAATGGTCGAGCCGGGTCCAGCAGTGCCAGCCCCTGCAGCACGCCGCCTATGCTGAGCGTGATGAGGTAGACGGCGAATCCGCCCACCACCAGCCCGAAATGCAGGTTGATCAGGCGGCGGCTCGGCCAGTTCACATCCAGTACGCGCGGCATGACGAAGTAAACTCCGCCGAACAGCACCATTGAGACAAAGCCGTACATGCCGAGATGCGCATGCGCTACCGTAAAGTGGGTGAAATGCGTGACCGCGTTAAGTGAACGCAGCGCTTCCATCGAGCCCTGCAGCGAGGCCAGTGTATACATGATCGCGCCAAAGACGATAAAGCGTAGTGTCGGCGAATATTTCAATGCCGAGAAATTTCCTTTTAAGGTCAGGTGCTGGTTCAGCGAGAATGCCACGACCGGAATGATCATCATGACGCTCTGCACGATTGACAGCGTGATCAGCCATCCCGGAATCGGCCCGCCAATAAGATGATGACCGCCTACCTGCCCATAGAAAAAAGCCAGCGTCCAAAAGCCGAGCAGCGAAAGGTTATAGGATTGCACCGGCCGGCCGATGACCTTGGGCAGAAAGTAATAAACGGCAGCCAGCGAAAGCGGGGTATAAAAAAGCCCCAGGACGTTATGCCCGAACCACCAGTTCATGGTTGCCTGCTCAACCCCAAAATGCACGCCGGGAACCTTGGATACGATATACAAGATCGGGAACCAGAATAGTGCTGCCCCGATATACCAGACTGAAACATACAGGTGGTGCACCTGTCGGCACCGTAGGGTAAATATCATGGGCAGCCCGATCATCATGCCGCCGATCGCGAAGAGGACGCCTATCTGCCACGGAATCTCCAGCCACTCCATGCCAGCGTTAACGCCGGTCGCAATCGCACCCAGTCCGGCAATCAAGCCGGCATTCCATAGTACCGCGCCAACTACTGCAAAACGTCCGCCTACCAATGGTGTGCGCAACAGGCGCGGCAGCATCCACATGGCCAGCCCGAGGAGCCCCATGGGCGCCCATCCGTAGGCGACGGCATTCAAATGGATGGTGCGCATGCGCCCGAAGGTCAGCCATGCTGTTTGGGTAAGCAGGTCTGGCATATGCAGCTTTAGAGAGCTGAGCAGGCCGGCGGCGGATGCAACCAGCAGCCAGACAACGGCGGAGCCGATCAATACGAACGCTGGAAATGCGCTTGATCGATCGGCTGCGATGCGCACAGAAAGGTCAGCGCCTGCACGAGCTTCGAAGCTGTAGTTCCTGAACGGGAGTAGTGCTGATTGCAATTGCTGTTGCTGATCGGTGTCGCCGGCGGGTTCTTCTGGCTGGCGCAGTTCCCCGGGAGAAAAGATGGTACTTGCGCCACTGGTTTCTGCATCAAACAGGCCTTTTCGCAACGACCAGATAAAAGCCATCAAGCCGACGATGGACAGGATAAAGGTAGCAAGTAGTAAAGCGGTTGGATTCATGGTTTGTCCTTGATGCGCCACGGAGTAGCTCATGGATGACATCGTAGGGCGCAATGAACCTGTACTATAGAATCAGA
>CAZBSR010000107.1:0-4788 GCA_964494575.1 uncultured Methylophilaceae bacterium
CTGTTGCAGGCGGTGAACGCATGAGCACTGGCGATACCCGCATCATCGAAATGATTGCCCTCCTACACGCCGGACGCCTCGACGACGCCTGCGACCTCATGGAGGCATTCAACGACGAGGTCGGCCCCAGGCCGGTGTGGTGCCACAACGACCACAGGCAGACGGTTGCCGACGCCGAAAAGCACCAGGCAGAACGCGGGATACCAGCATGACCGCCGCGAAATGCAGACGCTGCCAACGGTACTGGTCATTCACCGTCAACCCCGACAAATTCGACGCCATCACCAAATGGTGCCCCGACTGCATCGCCAAAATCCTCCCCATCGCCGGAGCCGCACGATGACCGACTACTGGCAAAGCAAAGCCGCATGCTCCGACTACAACCCACAACTCTGGGACACCGACGAACCAAGCCCCGACACCATCGCCGTCTGCGCCACATGCCCAGTCCGAGACAAATGCCTCCAAGACGCCCTGGACCGCAACGAACCCTACGGTGTACGCGGCGGACTCACCCCAGCACAACGACTAGCAATGCGACGCGGCCGAGTCATCCCCAACGCAGACCGGACACGCATCTGCCGCGACTGCCACGGCGTCTTCACGCCCCCATTCCCACGATCCCTCTACTGCTCCGACGCATGCCGGAAAAGGTCACGCCGGGAACAAGATCGGGCATACGAACGCCGCAACTTTGAAGCACGACGCCGCAACGAACTTCAACGCGCACCGAGAGTCCGCGTGAGGAGACGAGCCGCGTGATGCTCTACGAATACACAGACGAGGAACAGTCATGGTTTGCGCCAACTGCGAACACCACAAGTCCGACCACTGGCAAGACCGCTGCCACCAAACCGAATACGGACGCTCAGGCCGCGACCAATGCAACTGCCCACAATTCCGGGAAAGGCCCCAACCTGTGAACCTCACCATCCTGCCCAACCTCGTGCAAGGCTCCGAAGAATGGTTGGAGCAGAGGCGCGGTCTGGTCACAGCTTCCGTTGTCGGCCAGTTGATCACGACCCGCAAGTTGGGCGCGATCGACTTTGATTGCCCCAAGTGCGGTGCGGCGGCGAATGATCCGTGTGTCAGCCTGCGCACCAACTCGGCCCCGATCAAAACCCTGCACCCCGAACGTGCCGGGGCCGCTAAGTCGGAGTCGCGCATGGTCATCGAACCCGCCAGCAACGACACCAGCCGCAGCCTCACAACCCTGCTCGTCGCCGAACGCATCACCGGCTGGAGTGAGCCAGTGTGGATCAACGACGCGATGGCCCGGGGGATCAACGACGAACCCCTAGCCCGCGACAAATACAGCCAGCACTACGCACCCGTCACCGAGGTCGGGCTGATGGTCCGCGACTTCGGAGGCTTCCGACTCGGCTACTCACCCGACGGCCTGGTCGGAGAAGAGGGCCTCATCGAGGTCAAGAGTCGCGCCCCGAAAACCCAACTGGCAACCATCCTCGCCGGCCACCCACCACTCGAAAACATGGCGCAAATCCAAGCTGGCCTACTCGTCTCGGGCCGCAAATGGCTGGACTACATCTCGTGGGCCGGGGGTATGCCGATGTGGGTCAAACGTGTCTACCCGCAACAGAACTGGTTCGACGCAATCACCGGAGCGGTCCGCGCATTCGAGGAAAACGCGCAGGAGATGGTGCGGATTTACGACGAAGCGGTCGTTGGCCTGCACCCCACCGAACGCGCCACCGCTGATCTTGGACTGGTGATCTGACATGGACATTTCACAAGCAGCACAACCACGATCTGATCAGCTCAACGCGGATGATCTGATCGGCGGCCCGCAAATGGTCACCATCACCGAGGTTCGCAAGGGCAACCGCGACGGGGAACAAACCGTCGAGATCGTCACCCAAGAGTTCGGCACCGGGCGCCCATATCGACCCGGCAAATCCATGCTGCGCGTCCTCATCGCGGCGTGGGGCAAAGAGGCATCGACGTATACGGGTCGGCGGCTGATGTTGTACCGCGACCCCGATATTCGGTTCGGCAAGGATGCGGTCGGCGGCATCCGTATCAGTGCCCTGTCGGACATTGAGGCGCGGATGACCATCATGCTGACCGTCACTCGTGGTCGTCGTGCCCCGTTCACTGTGGACGTGTTGCCCGACGCGCCCGCCTCCATCACTCCCGACAAGGCTGACGCGATCCGCACCCGCATCACCGCAGCCGCAACCCTGGCCGATTTGAAAACCGTTGCCGACGAGTTGAAAACACTCAACCTGGGTGCGCACCGGGACGCACTCATGGCGGCATGGAGTGAACGCAAAGGGCAGGTGAGCGAATGACCGCGCCTGTGATCGCCACCCCGACCGATCCGCGCTACCTGTCCGCGCTCGCACGCCGCTGCACCATCTGCAAAGCCAACATCGGCGCCGACTGCCGCAACACCATCACACCCGGTCAGCCCATCCCCGGCCGCATCGTCCACATCGAACGCATGGAGGAATCGTGAACGCCACCGAAGACGACCAGCCCCAACCCGTCGGCGAAGGCCCAATCGACACACTCACCGCCATCGAACGCGGCGCAGTCTTAGGCATCCTGTCCGCCGCAGACGCCATCGCAGCCACCGGACAACTCGCAGAGAGGCAAGCGCGGGCAATCGAGAAGGTACGTGCGGCGCTCAACGACTACCCAGGTGACCTGATGGTCAGCAAGGCCCGAATCCTCCGCATTCTCGACGAGGCCGGCGCATGAGGATCGGCTCACTGTTCTCAGGCGCGGGCGGGCTCGATATGGCCGTCGAGGAGGTGTTCGGCGGCGAAGTGGCGTGGCAATGCGAATTCAACGAGGCGGCATCCAAAGTGCTCGCTCACCGATACCCGGGCGTGCCGAACTTCGGCGACGTGACCGCGGTCGACTGGGACACGGTCGAACCCGTCGACATCATGTGCGGCGGATACCCGTGCCAGCCGTTTTCCCAAGCAGGACAACGAAAAGGAACCGACGATGAACGCCACCTCTGGCCCTACTTCGCGGAGGCAATTCGCCGAGTACGACCCCGATACGTCGTCCTGGAGAATGTGGCCGGACACCGGTCTATGGGGTTCGATTGCGTACTCGGAGACCTGGCCGGCATCGGGTATGACGCGCAATGGTGCAGCGTTCGAGCTTCCGACGTTGGTGCCCCACACCGACGCGAGCGAGTGTTCATCCTCGCTACCAACTCCACGCAGCAGTCGGGGTGCCTCAACGACGGAGATCAGCTACGCGCTGGGTGGGGAACGGACGGACAAGGATCGGCCACAGGGGCAGGTGTTGCTTCCGACGCCACGTGCGACGGACGGAACGAAGGGCGGACCGAATCAGCGGGGCTCGTCGGGGGATCTGATGCTGCCGAGCGCGGTCATGGACATGTAGACCTGCTGCCGACACCGAATGCGGCTGATGGCAACTGCGGCGGCCGACTGAACAGCCCGGGTCATCAATCGACACTTCCTGGCACGGTGCGCGAACTACTACCCACGCCGTGCAGTCGAGATTTCAAAGATGCCACGGCATCCCCTGGTGTCATCGCGCGAAATACCCCATCACTAGGAGGGATAGAGCACTATCTACCAACGCCCGCCACGGCGGACGGTGACCGTGGCCCCGACTTCGCCCGCACCGACCGCGATGGTTCCGGTGGCGATGACCTTGTCACGGCGTGCGCCAAAGCCGAGCGTGATACGCGATGGGGCAAGTACGCGGCAGCTATCGAACGGTGGGAACAGGTCACATGGCCAGCCCCGGCGCCGACCGAGCCGAACACCAAAGGAAATCCGCGACTCAACCCGGCTTTCCCCGAATGGATGATGGGCTGGCCTGCCGGCTGGGTCACGGACATACCCGGGATCAGTCGCAACGATGCACTCCGCATCATCGGCAATGGCGTCTGCCCGCAGCAAGCTATCGCCGCGTTGCGCTGGCTCCTCGAAATCTCGACAGCTTGGAGGGCCCCGCATGACCGCTGAATCCATGCACGCGCACCGCACCCGCCGAGCCCAAACCGGAACCATGTGGAGGAAACGTGGCTAACCCCGTAACTGACGCGCCCGAGGAACCGGAGCCGGCCCGCTACACACCCAGCGGCATGGACGAGTTCAGCGCCGAGACCACGTGGAATCCCGGAGAGGAGAGAGATGGCTGAACGAAGGCAACCAGGATTCAACATCCCGCTGAACTTCTACGACGGCGCCGAAGTCAACTCGATCCCGAAGCGCGTCCGGGCGGCAGCGATTGGCGTCTGGTCATTGGCCGGAAACTACGCGGCAACCCAACTGACCGACGGGTACGTCGGCCCCGAGATGCTCCGAATGTTCGGTTGCACGCCACCAATTCGGGCCGCACTTAAGTCCACGACGAATAGCCGGGGCGAACTCTCACCGCTTTGGAACGACGCGAGAGATGGTGGAGTCGAGCTCTCAAACTGGTCTAAGTGGCAGCGGACTCACGCTGAAGTCACCACCTACAGGGAGTCCGAGGCGGAACGTAAGCGGACCGCAAGAGAGGCCAAACGCAGAGCCGCTACCTCGAAAAACCCCGAAACGTCCGCCCGGACAACCGCCGGACGTCCGCGCACTGTCCCGCCGGACCATCGCGACCCTAAGACAGAGACAGAGACAGAGACAGAGACAGAGACAGAGTCTTTTCCTGTTGAGACTTCTAGTGGGGGGGTTACGCAAGTAGCCCCAACCGGCCCCCGCCCCGAATGCCATGACCACTCAGAGAACTACGACGGCCCGTGCCGCAACTGCAAGCGAAGGCGGAAGTGGGACGAGG
>CAZBSR010000108.1:0-4782 GCA_964494575.1 uncultured Methylophilaceae bacterium
CTGAGCCAGCACCCACACCAGTGGCTGCTCCTGAGCCTGCTCCGGAACCAGCCCCAGCTCCTGTAGTTTGTGAGCCAACTACAAAAACGATTACTATTTCTGCAGAAACCCTGTTTGATTTTGACAAAGCCAATTTAAGGCCTGAAGGCAAGTCGATTCTGGACAATGATGTTGTAGCCAAGATGAAAGAAAATCCTGAGTTTGAATTTGTCTTGATCACTGGCCATACCGATCGTATTGGTACTGAACAGTACAATCAGAAGCTGTCTGAGCGTCGTGCCAATCAGGTTAAAGACTACCTGGTAGCTCAAGGTGTTGATGCAAGCCGCCTGAAAGCACAAGGTAAAGGCGAAAGCGTACCGGTCGCAGATTGCAAGGGTGTTCGTGGCAAGAAACTAATCCAATGCCTAGAACCAAACCGTCGCGTTGAACTTGAGGCAACACGCACCAAGCAAGTTGGTTGTGAATAATTTAGAGATGTAGTTTAAAAGCCCCGCATTGCGGGGCTTTTTTATGGATAAAAATGACTGACCAACCCCCACAATACAGCTTGGCTATCGAGGCGCGCTGGGTTGTGCCTGTCGTCCCTCGCGGCCAAATTCTTGAACGTGCCACGGTGATTGTAGAGCAGGGCACCATTATTGATGTCCTTCCTACGAATGAGGCGAGGCAGCGTTACAGCACAAAGCAGACAATAGCGCTGGGTGAGCATATTTTGATCCCGGGCTTGATCAATTTGCACACCCACGCTGCCATGAGCCTGATGCGCGGCTTGGCTGATGACATGCCACTGATGACTTGGCTAGAACAGCATATCTGGCCTGCAGAAAAGCAATTGCTGTCTGCACGTTTTGTGCATGATGGAGCTTTGCTGGCTTGTGCCGAGATGCTGCGTGGCGGCACCACATGTTTCAACGATATGTACTTCTTCCCGCAGGCTACCGCAGAAGCCAGCTTACAAGCCGGTATGCGCGCAAACCTGGGCCTGGTTGTGCTTGAGTTTCCAACAACATATGCGAATGACGCTGAGGACTATCTGCAGAAGGGCCTTGAGGCGCGCGATGGTTGGCGTGGAAACCCTCTATTGACCGCCAGCCTGGCGCCGCACGCGCCTTATACCGTCGAGAGCCGCACTTTTACAGAGGTGGTTCAGCTCGCCGAGCAACTGGGCTTGAGCCTGCATACGCATATTCACGAGACGCGCGATGAAATCAACCAAAGTGTGGCTCGACACGGGGTTCGGCCGTTACGCAGGCTGGCTGATCTGGGCTTGCTGGGCCCCAGTCTGGTAGCCGCGCATTGTGTGCATCTCGAACCATCGGAGATTGAGATGCTGGCGCAATATGGTTGCCATATTGCGCATTGCCCTAGCTCGAATCTGAAGCTTGGAAGCGGGATTGCACCTGTCGGCGATCTGCTTGCCCAGCCTGTGAATGTGGGCCTTGGCACGGATGGCGCCGCCAGTAACAACCGCCTGGACATGTTTGGCGAGATGCGTCTTGCAGCATTGCTGGCGAAGGGGTTCGGCGAGGATGCCGCGTTGCTGCCTGCTGCGCAGGCTATGGAAATGGCGACAATCAATGGTGCCAGGGCGCTCGGCCTGGATGGTAGTATCGGATCCATAGAAATCGGAAAAATGGCTGACCTGGCAGCGATAAGGATCGCAGATCCTGAGACTTTGCCTTGCTTTGACCCCATATCGCATCTGGTTTATGCGGCAGGGCGGGAGCATGTGAGCCACGTCTGGGTCTCGGGTGAGCTACGGTATCAAAAACTTAATGGCCAGGATGGCATCTATGCCAATATAGAGCCTGCAGAGTTGAAAGAGATTACGGCAATATGGCAACCCAGGCTTGCCTCATTCAAATAACAGGTAACGAAGTGTTTAGTAAAGAATCTCAAGAGCCCATGCATCAGACACCCAAGCAAAATGTAAACGCCGATCCTGCCGAGTTGCAGAAATTTGCGGCTTTGGCCCATCACTGGTGGGATAAGAACAGCGAATTCAAGCCGTTGCACGAGATCAATCCGTTACGGCTGGCATATATCGACAGCCTGGCGAGCCTGAAAGGCAAGCGTGTGCTGGATGTGGGCTGCGGCGGCGGCATCCTGTCCGAGTCCATGAGCCAGCTAGGTGCGGAAGTCACGGGCATAGACCTGGGCGAGAAAGCACTCAAGGTCGCTCAACTGCACAAACTCGAAAGCGGCGTGGAAGTGGATTATCGCCTGGTTTCAGTTGAGGATTTGGCACAGGAAGCGCCGCAAAGCTTTGATGTGGTGACCTGTATGGAGATGTTGGAGCATGTGCCCGATCCCGCCGCGATCGTTCATGCTTGCGGCGCCCTGGTCAAGCCGGGCGGCTCGGTTTTTTTCTCTACCATTAACCGTAATCCCAAGGCCTACCTGCTTGCGGTGATTGGGGCAGAGTATGTGCTTAACCTGCTACCGCGCGGTACGCACGAATATGAGAAGTTCATCAAGCCCTCTGAGCTGTCGACATGGGCGCGCGGTGCGGGCCTGTCAGTGGAGGGCGTAAAAGGCATGAGCTATAACCCGCTGTCTCAGCGTTACTGGCTGGGTGATGATGTTTCGGTGAACTACATCCTGCACACTGTGAAATAGTGCAGTGGCTGAAAGCAGAATGATTCTTTTCGATCTGGACGGCACACTAGTGGATACAGCGGCCGACCTGGGTCTGGCACTCAATATCCAGCGGCAACGACATGGCCTGACTGCCTTATCGCAGGAGGTTATCCGGCCTGTGGCTTCACACGGTTCCAAAGGCCTGCTTGCACTTGGTTTTAGCCTTGCCCCGGAGCATGCAGAGTTTGCTGCAATGCGTGATGAATATCTTGAACTATATGCCCAGGTATTCACAAGCTCTCCGGTATTGTTTGAAGGGGTGAGCGAACTGCTTGCTGCTATTGATGGCAGAGGGCTTCCCTGGGGAATAGTTACCAATAAGCCGCGGCGCTTCTCGGAGCCTTTACTACAGGCAATTCATCTGGATAAGCGCAGTCAGTGCCTGGTATGTGGCGATGACGCACCCCGCGCCAAACCGTATCCTGATACGCTACTGATGGCTAGTGAACAGGCTGGTGCAAATCCAAAAGATTGTATATATATCGGGGACGCCGAGCGCGATGTGCAGGCTGGTATTGCGGCGGGGATGCGCACGGTGGTGGCTTTATATGGCTATATAGCCGAGACTGACACGCCTGCAGAGTGGGGCGCTGACTTCCTGATCAGGCATCCGGCAGAGATTATCGATCTCATTCAGTAATTTCAGTCCAGCCTGCAGTGTTGCTGGCTTCATCTAAAATCTCATGCTCTGTTCGCTTGCAGCGCTGGCAGACCTTGAAGCGGATAGGGTAGATGAATCCTCTGTATTTCTGGCCCCGCAGTTCGATTTTCCAGCGATGAAAGCCGGAGTTGCAGGCCCATCGAGCGAGTACCCTGCCCGGTATCATTTAACTGACGCCGCGCCGCTCCATCATTGCCTGCGCCAATGTGCCGCTATCTACATGCTCTATCTCTCCGCCCATCGGCAGCCCGCGCGCAATCCGGCTTACCTTGATGCCGCGTGTGCGCAGCAGCTCGCTGATATAGTGCGCAGTGGCTTCGCCTTCCACGGTGTAATTGGTCGCAAGGATTACCTCCGTAACGATGCCGTCCTGTGCACGCTTGATAAGCTTGTCCAGATGGATTTCACGCGGGCCTATACCATCCAGGGGCGACAGCCTCCCCATGAGTACAAAATACAGCCCTGGATAAGCCTGAGTTTGTTCCAGCATCATAAAGTCCGTAGGCATCTCGACTACGCACAACAATGTCTTGTCGCGCTTTTGTGAGGCACATACCGGGCATACCGCTTGTTCACTGAAGTTGTTACACAGGCTGCAATGGCTGACGACCTGTAATGCATTGTCTAACGACAGCGCAAGCGTGCTGGCACCTTTGCGGTCTCGCTGCAGCAGGTGATAGGCCATGCGCAAAGCGGATTTTGGTCCGACACCAGGTAGGCAGCGCAAGGCTTCTACCAGTTGCTCCAGGGCTGGGGGATTGCGCATTGCAGGCGTTACTCCGGCTAAAAGGGTAGCTTCATGCCGGCGGGCATCAAACCGCTCATGCGTTGTTGCGAAGTGACTTCCGCCTTGGCTACTGCGTCATTCAGGGCTATTGCAATCAGGTCTTCCAGCATTTCCTTGTCGTCGGTCATCAGGCTGTCGTCTATGCTCACGCGCTTTATCTCGTTGCGACAAGTCATAATCACCTTGACCATGCCGGAGCCTGCCTGGCCTTCGACCTCTATATTCGCCAGCTCAGCCTGCGCCTTTTTCATGTTTTCCTGCATTTGCTGGGCCTGTTTCATCAGGTTGCCCATGCCGCCTTTCATCATGTTGCTCTCCTGCTAAGTGATTTAAATTTTAGTGGTTAAGATTATTGGATGGGCTTGATACTGGATGGAATGATCTGTGCGCCAAAATCCTTGACCAGTGCCTGTACGAAATCATCCTCATTGATAGCTGCTACTGCCTTGGAGTGCAGAGTGGCTTTCTCTTCGCTGATTTGCCGTGCCGGGGTATTACCACTTCCGCCGATTTCAAAATGCAGTTGGATTTTCTTGTGGAAATACTGATGGATGGAAGCGCGCAGCTTCTCCTGGTATTTTGGGTCCATCAGATGCTTGTGGGCCTGTGGCACAGATAAATAGATAGACTGCTCATCGAAGCTTACCAGCTCGCAGTTTTGCGCCAGCGCACGCGCCAACCCCAGTTTGAG
>CAZBSR010000109.1:0-4780 GCA_964494575.1 uncultured Methylophilaceae bacterium
AAGCCTTTACAGGTAGAGACGATAGGTTCTGATGAGTGGCGCCTGGTTTCGGAGCGTTATCGCTGGGTGCCGGCACTTGCGCTTTGATTCAACCAGTCCAATTCTTTTGTTAATGCGGGCTAAATGAAATACGTCGTTTTTATCAGTGCTTCTTTGGGTGCGGCACTGCTATATCTATTATCGCGCGCCAGTGCGAATACAGCGGCCTCCGGCAACCATTACACCATTCTCCTTGCGCTGAATATCGCCCTGGCAGTCACACTGATTGTGCTTATCGGTGTGCAGTTATGGCGCTTGTACCAGCAGAAGCGCCAGCAGGTCATGGGAAGCAGGCTGACCTTGCGCTTGCTCGGCGCATTTGCCTTGATGGCGATCATTCCTGGCGTGGTGGTTTACGCCGTGTCGGTAAATTTCCTGACACGTTCGATCGAGTCCTGGTTCAACGTCAAGGTCGAAGCCGCCCTGGAAGGGGGGCTCAAGCTGGGCCAGAGCACCCTGGATATCATGCTGGCAGACCTTGAGGACAAGAGTGAGAGCATGGCGTCATCTTTGGCGTTCCAGCCGTCCAGCACCCATCTTGTAGCGCTGAATGATCTGCGTGAAAGAAGCGGTGTCAAGGATGCAGCATTGCTGACTTTGCAAGGCCATATCCTGGCATTTTCGAGTAACGACCCTGCCAGTTTCCTGCCAGAGCTGCCTACCGTACAGCAATTGCGACAGGCGCGGCAGCAGGTGTATGGGACGATAGAACCCATCCCGAATAAAGGCTTGTACTTGAGAGTGCTGGCACCGGTTAACGTGCCGTATCTGGCGGGCGAAACGCGCATCCTTCAATTATTGCAGCCTGTTCCCCACGCTCTTTCTGAAACGGCGGAGTCGGTACAAAACGTCTATCAGGATTACCAGGAGCTTTCATATAGTCGTGAATCTCTGAAGCAGGTTTTTGCCCTGACGTTAACGCTGGTTTTAATGCTGGCCATGCTTTCAGCGATAGCCGTCGCATTCGTGTTAAGCCGTCGGCTTTCCGCGCCGCTGGGCATATTGGCCGAAGGGACGCGGGCGATTGCGCGCGGCGATTACAGCACCATGTTGCCCGCACATGGCAAGGATGAGCTGGGCATCCTGGTGCAGTCTTTCAACAGCATGACGCGGCAATTGGGCGATGCTACACAGGCCGCGGAACGGAACCGCGTGCGCGTGGAGGCAGCGCGCGGCTATCTAGAGACTATATTGGCACATCTGTCCTCCGGTGTTCTGGCCTTGAACGAACGTGCAGAGCTGAGGACCTTCAATCTGGCAGCTACCAATATCCTGGGGTTCCCGTTGGAAGATTTCGTCGGCCAGCCTTTTGTGCAAATCGGCCATAAGCATCCACTGCTGGAGAGCTTCATAAGTAGTGTGCAGAACCATTATCACCGGGACAAGAATGGCGGGGAGTGGGGGCATGGCGAACTGAGTGCCCAGATTGAGATTGCCGGCACCAAGGGCAAGCAGGTCATCCTGCTACGCGGCACACGATTGCCGGATGGCGCTGACAAGGGTTTCGTGGTGGTGTTCGATGATGTGACTACCATGGTGCAAGCACAGCGTGATGCCGCCTGGGGTGAGGTGGCGCGCCGACTGGCGCATGAAATCAAGAACCCACTGACGCCTATCCAGCTATCGGCAGAACGTCTGGAGCGCAGGCTGTCATCCAAGCTGGACGAGGCGGACAGCGAGCTTTTGCGACGCGCGACAAATACTATCGTTAGCCAGGTAAATGCGATGAAGACCATGGTAAACGAATTCAGCGAATATGCCCGTGCGCCTGCCCCAACGCTGGTTGAGCTGGATTTAAACCAGTTGATCCATGACGTACTGGCACTGTATGAACCTACGGGGATCACTATGCAGGTGAAACTGGATGACAAGCTGTCACCGGTTTTTGGTGATGCCTTGATGCTGCGGCAAGTGCTGCATAACTTGCTGCAGAATGCCCAGGATGCGCTTCAAGGCAAACCGGACCCGAGAATTGAGATTTGTAGCATGGGAAAAGGCGATAAAGTAAAATTAAGCATTCGCGATAATGGTGACGGGTTTCCGGAAGAAATCATGTCCCGCATATTTGAACCCTATACGACCACAAAGCGGCATGGCACAGGTTTGGGTTTGGCCATCGTCAGGAAAATTGTCGATGAGCATAAGGGCAGCATAGAGGTTCAAAATCTCAGCGAAGATGAAAAATCTGCAGACCATAAACCTAGGCAGGGTGGTGCATGTATCACCATTATTTTACCAGTTGCAATAAATAAGACAGGACGTAAGCAATGACCGCCAGGCAAGTGCTAGTTGTAGATGATGAGATCGGCATTCGGGAACTGCTGAGGGATATCCTGCAGGACGAAGGCTATCATGTCCGTTTGGCAGAAAATGCGGCGGAGGCACGCGAGTTCCGCTTGCAGGTACGCCCGGACCTGGTGCTACTGGACATCTGGATGCCGGACTGCGATGGCATCAGCCTGCTGAAGGAGTGGGGCAACAGCAGCCTGCTGACGATGCCGGTAGTGATGATGTCCGGCCATGGCACGATCGATACAGCTGTGGAAGCCACTCGCATCGGCGCATTCGATTTCCTGGAAAAACCTATCGCCCTGCAAAAACTGCTGAAGACGGTAAGTGCCGCCCTCAAGCATGGTGAAGAGCTGCCGAAATCCGATATGAGCCTGATCAACCTGGGCAAGAGTGCCGTGATCAGCGAACTACGCCAGCGCCTGGAGCAGGTAGCCTCAATCAAGGCACCGCTACTGCTGATAGGTGAGAAGGGCAGCGGCACCGAACTATGTGCGCGCTTTTTGCACAGGTCGGGTACTTCCTGGCTTGAATTTACCGAAAACAACCAACTGGCAGAAGCGCCATTGGACATACTGGAACAGGTGCGAGACGGTACGCTGTTTATTCCCGAGGTGGCAGAGCTCAACAAGACCGAACAGAAAGGCTTGCTGGTGCTGCTGGGTAAAGCCGAGAAATATGATGTGCGCGTCATTTGCGCTACTTCTTTCGCATTGCCGCAACTGGCGCAGGAAAATCAGTTCGACAGTGTTTTATTACAAACTTTGTCAGTCGCCACATTGCGGGTGCCGGCCTTGAAGGATCACAGCGAGGATATCCCGGACCTGGCGCGAGCCATGGTAACCTTGCTGGTGGAAACTGGTGAAGCCACGTATCGCGAATTTGATATAGCTGCGCTAAACGCATTGCGTAATGCCAGTTGGCCGGGCAACCTGGCGCAACTGGATAATGCCATCCGTAACCTGATGCAAACCTGCCTGGGCGAGAAAATCACGCTGGATGACGTGAACCGGGTTTTGGGGCAGTTTGAGCCTATGCAGCAGAATCACGTCAATGAGGCAGCAGCCTTCCCGATTAATCTGGATATGCCGCTAAGAGAAGCCCGCGATGAGTTTGAACGACTGTATTTTAATCATCATATGATCAAGGCCGGCGGCAATATGAGCAAAGTGGCTGAAATAGTGCAGCTGGAGCGTACGCATCTGTATCGCAAACTCAAACAGCTCGGCATGAAAGCCAAGCTGAACTCTCAGTAGGTTTATGCAGGGCGGGGGAATAAAACCCTGATCTTCGTGCCACCGTGGTCAGCGCTCTCTATGCGCACTTCGGCCTGGTGGCGTTGCGCGATTTCGCTGACAATCGTCAAGCCCAGCCCGCAGCCCCCTTCACTATTGCCAAGTATTCGATAAAAAGGCTCAAGCACCCGCTCGCGTTTATTCACCGGGATGCCGGGCCCATTATCTTCCACGATAAGCTCAATCATCCCACCCGATTTCAGCGCTACAGTGACCTGGCCGCCGGCAGGGGTGTAGCGGATGGCATTGTCGATCAGGTTGCTGATGAGCTCTCGCAGCAATGGTGAGCTGCCCACTATTCCGCAATTCATACCATCGCCCGCAAACCCCAGGTCTATTTGTTTGGCCAGCGCCTGCGGCACCCATTCACTGGTGACTTCCTGCGCCAGCCTGGAAATATCCACCGGCAGCAACTCTATATTATTGGCGGCTTCAGGTTCTGCGCGGGCTAGGCTGAGCAGCTGGCTGACCATGCGCGCAAGTGCAGTGCTGCTGGCGCGTATCTGCTGGAGGGTGCGCTGGACCTGGACCGGGTCATCCTCGCGCAAGGCGAGCTCGGCCTGCGTAATCAGCCCGGCCAGCGGGGTGCGTAACTGATGTGAGGCATCGGCAATAAAGCGCTGTTGCCGGGTGATTGCCTGGCCAAGCCGTTGCATCAGGTCATTTACCGCATGCAGCAATGGTTGTACTTCACTGGGTGTATCGATTTCGGGGATGGGGCTTAGATCCAAGTGGGAGCGGCTACCAAAAGCGGTGCGTAATTTCTCCAGCGTCACAAGGCCGCGTCCGACGCCGAAGTAGACCATGATGCCGGCCAGCAATACGATCAATAGCTGTGGCAGCATCATGGTGGCCATGATTTCCTGAGCCATCACTCCGCGTTTGGCGCGGGTTTCGGCGACCAGCACCAAGGCTATGCCTTCTGCGCTGGTGCCGGACAGCGCCAGTGAAAAAGCGACGACGCGTACAGCCTTGCCATCAAACCGGGCGTCATAATAGTGATGCTCACCGGCCTTTGGCAAGACGGGCGGCGGTGGCAAGGCGGCCTGGCCTGTCACCACCTCGCCGTTAGGGCCACTGATGCGATAGTAAATCCAGTCGTCCTTGTCATATTCCAGCAAGTCGTGGGCGATCTGCGGCAGGTCGGCGATCACCTG
>CAZBSR010000110.1:0-4764 GCA_964494575.1 uncultured Methylophilaceae bacterium
TGTGCCGTTCTATGTGCGCACCGCAAAGCGCCTGCACGAAGGCAGCACTGCTGTTTCCATCCGCTTCAAGAAAGCTCCGTTGCAAGTTGGTGGCGAGCAGGACCAGAACTGGCTGATGCTGGGGATACAGCCGCGCGAATGCATCAAGCTCGAAATCCAGTCCAAGATACCTGGCCTAGATGTAGCGACACGCACCATCAGTATGGATGCTCCTCAACGCCAGGATGGCGACGAAACCATTGATGCTTATGAATCCCTGCTGCTCAACCTGATCGAAGGCGACCAGTCACTCTACCTGCACATTAACGAGGTAGAAGCTTCATGGCGCCTGGTTGATCCGGTTATCGAGGCGTGGGCCAAGGATAAGTCGCCGGTACATACCTACCCTGCCGGCAGCCGCGACCCAGAGGCCAGCCGCGTCATCTTTGAAAGTGAAGACCAGTTCTGGCGGTATTCCATCGAGATTGGCGGCGACCAATAATTTAATTTTTGAGCATCATCAAAGGTTAAATTTTAGCCACACAAAATGCCTACGCACTTTATAATGCGTAGGCATTTTTACTTAAATCACTTTTCAAATTAAGCGCCTGGAATTATGAGTATCAAATCTGACAAATGGATACGCCGCATGGCGGAACAGCACGGCATGATCGAGCCATTCGAAGCGGGACAGGTCAAGGAGGCCAATGGCCAAAGGCTCGTCTCCTACGGCACGTCGAGCTATGGCTATGATATTCGCTGCTCCAGTGAATTCAAGCTGTTTACCAACATCAACAGCACCATCGTCGACCCAAAGAACTTTGATCCTAATTCCTTCGTGGAAGTGGATGCAGACTACTGCATCATCCCCCCCAATTCTTTCGCCTTGGCGCGGACTGTAGAATACTTCCGCATCCCACGTAATGTGCTCACTATCTGCCTGGGGAAATCGACCTACGCCCGTTGCGGGATTATCGTTAATGTCACACCTTTCGAGCCTGAGTGGGAGGGCTACGTGACCCTGGAATTCAGCAACACCACCCCCCTGCCGGCAAAAATATATGCCAACGAGGGCTGCGCGCAGGTGCTGTTTTTCGAAGCGGACGATGACGACGTGTGCGAAACCTCTTATAAGGATCGCGGCGGCAAGTATCAGGGGCAGGTTGGCGTTACCCTCCCTAAAATCTAATCAGCCTGCCGCGCTTGCAACGACTGCATTGACCCGCATACTCCACCGCTGCCTTGCCTTGGCACTGCCCGTAATGGTTTATAGTTCATTATCTTTTATCCGTAGCCACTAGGAGGCACAGATGAAATTCAGATTTCCTGTTGTAATCATCGACGAAGATTTCCGCTCCGAGAACTCTTCAGGCCTCGGCATACGCGTACTCGCCAAAGCAATTGAAGATGAAGGCTATGAAGTGCTGGGTGTCACCAGCTATGGCGACCTCACCTCTTTCGCCCAGCAACAAAGCCGCGCTTCGGCTTTCATCCTGTCTATTGATGATAATGAATTCATCGAAGGTTCGCAGGATGCACTGAACAACCTGCGCAAATTCGTCGAAGAGATACGTTACCGCAATGAAGAGATTCCTATCTTCCTGCATGGCGAGACCCGCACTTCGCGCCATATCCCCAACGAAATCCTGCGCGAGCTCAACGGCTTCATCCATATGTTTGAAGATACGCCGGAATTCGTTGCACGCTATATCCTGCGCGAGGCACGTACCTATCTGGATAGCCTGGCACCGCCGTTTTTCCGCGCGCTAGTACACTATGCGGCTGACGGTTCATACTCATGGCATTGCCCCGGCCACTCCGGCGGCGTGGCTTTCCTCAAATCTCCGGTCGGCCAGATGTTCCATCAGTTCTTTGGCGAGAATATGCTTCGTGCCGATGTGTGCAATGCCGTTGATGAACTGGGGCAGCTACTGGACCATACCGGCCCTGTAGCCGCGTCCGAGCGTAATGCCGCGCGCATTTATAATTGTGACCATTTGTACTTTGTAACCAACGGCACTTCCACGTCCAACAAGATCGTCTGGAATTCTACTGTAGCGCCGGGCGACATCGTCGTGGTAGACCGCAATTGCCACAAATCCATATTGCATTCCATCATTTTAACGGGCGCAGTGCCGGTTTTCCTGATGCCTACACGCAACCATTTCGGCATCATCGGCCCCATCCCCAAGGAAGAATTCGAATGGGAAAACATCAAGAAGAAGATTGAAGCCAATCCGTTCGCCCTTGATAAGAATGCCAAGCCGCGTGTACTGACCATTACCCAATCGACCTACGACGGCGTGCTCTATAACGTGGAAGAAATCAAAAGCATGCTGGACGGCAAGATAGACACCCTGCACTTCGACGAGGCCTGGCTACCCCACGCCACCTTCCATGACTTTTATGGCGACTATCATGCCATTGGTGCAGATCGGCCACGCTGTGAAGAATCCATGGTGTTCTCTACCCAGTCAACGCACAAGATGCTGGCCGGCCTGAGCCAGGCCTCGCAGATCCTGGTGCAGAATGCACAATCGCAGCAATTGGATCGGGATGTGTTCAATGAGGCATACCTGATGCACACATCCACCAGTCCGCAATATGCGATCATCGCCAGTTGTGATGTGGCTGCGGCCATGATGGAAGCACCGGGCGGCACAGCGCTAGTGGAGGAGTCCATCATGGAAGCGCTGGATTTCCGTCGCGCCATGCGTAAAGTAGATGAGGAGTGGGGCGCAGACTGGTGGTTCAAGGTCTGGGGACCGGATGACCTGTCAGAAGAAGGCATAGAAGAACGCGCTGCCTGGATGCTGAAAGCAGGCGAAAGTTGGCACGGCTTCGGTAACTTGGCCGAAGGCTTCAACATGCTGGATCCGATCAAGGCCACCATCATCACGCCGGGCCTGGACATCGATGGCGATTTCTCCGACGTATTCGGCATCCCTGCAGCCATCGTCACCAAATACCTGGCCGAGCACGGCGTCATCGTCGAGAAGACGGGTCTTTACTCGTTCTTCATCATGTTCACCATAGGCATTACCAAGGGCCGCTGGAACACCATGGTAGCCGCTTTGCAGCAGTTCAAGGACGATTACGACAAGAACCAGCCGCTATGGAAGGTGTTGCCAGAATTCGTCTCCAAACACCCACGCTATGAACGCATAGGCCTGAAAGAACTCTGCACCCAGATTCATGAGATATACAAGGCAAATGATGTGGCGCGGGTCACCACTGAAATGTACCTGTCCAACATGGTGCCAGCCATGAAGCCTACCGATGCTTTCGCCAGAATGGCGCACCGCAAGATCGACCGCGTATTGATCGATGAGCTGGAAGGCCGGATCACGGCTGTGCTGCTGACGCCCTACCCGCCGGGCATCCCATTGCTTATTCCTGGTGAGCAGTTCAATGGCATCATCGTCAACTACCTGAGGTTTGCGCGCGACTTCAACGAACGCTTCCCCGGCTTTGAGACCGATGTTCACGGACTGGTAAAAGAAGTGATCGACGGAAAATCCAGATACTTTGTGGATTGCGTGGCCGAATAACCGTAAGGGGTTATTCGGCCGCTGTGCGACATGGCTCACAGGGTCGCAGCAGTTAGCTCTTATGGGTGGTTCGGCCTACCTCCCGCCATAGGTAATGTAGGAAAACTTCAGCCCCTTTTCGCTCACGCCTTGCTCGCGTGAGGTTTCCTGCCATCGGCTCTGATCGATTTCCGGGAAAAATGCATCGCCTGCGAATTCTGCATCGATTTCTGTGACATAGAGCTTGTCCGCGAGCTGCAAACCGTCACGGTACAGTTCTGCGCCCCCGATCAGGAACACTTCATCATCCATGCCGCACAGTTCGATTGCCTGTTGCAGCGAGTTTGCGATGAGCGCACCGGGGACTTTATAATTTACATCACGCGTGACTATGACTGTAGTTCGTCCCGGCAGCAGCCGATTGATCGACTCGTAGGTTTTGCGACCCATGATGATATGATGCCCAGTCGTAAGCGCCCTGAATCGTTTCAGATCTTCCGGCAAATGCCAGGGCAGCGCATTATTCACGCCGATGACATTATTCCTGGCAACTGCAACTATTAAAGAGAGACATGACATGGCGTCAATTATACTTGGGCTTGGGATATAACGGTTTGCGTATCGCCTATCCAAAATCATTTTTAAAGCTATTGCTGATTGGCTTTGGGCTGGCCATGCTGCCCCTGCTTTTCGCTTTTTTCAATGCAGCGCTATACGTGGATCAGCTGGCAGAGAAGAGCCGGAGCACTGTCGCGCAGGCAGTGCAGGCTACACGTGCCAGCCGTGTTCTGGTCGAACAGTTAACCCTGATGGAACGCAGTGCGCGTCAGTATTTTGTACTGCATGATGACGCACTGCTTGAGAACTACACACGCGCCCATGATGAGTTCGGAAAGTCCATCTCCGACCTGGCGAGATTACCGCTGGGGCAGGATCAGCGCCATACACTCGAAAAATTGAACAAGCAGGAAGCTGCTTTGCATCAGGAAATCACTTTGCAGGCCGCCGAGCCTGCAGTCACTGAAGCGATCATTGCGCAATTTGTGGATTTATCCAATCAGGCACAACTTATACTTGCCGAAAATAGCCGGTTGATTGACCGTGAATCGGCGGCATTGGCGCAAACAGCTGAACATACGCAGCAAATGATGGCATGGCAGACCATCACCCTGATTCCTGTCGGCCTGTTAATGGCGGCAGTGATTACTTTTCTGGTGGCACAGCCCATACGCCGCATGGACGCTGCCATCCGCCG
>CAZBSR010000111.1:0-4650 GCA_964494575.1 uncultured Methylophilaceae bacterium
GAGAGCAGTTTGCGCTTGCAAAAAATGATAGAAAACCTGCTCAATTACACCGCCGTGCAGTTCCAAAAGCCCACGCTAAAGATAGAAAAACTGGTGCTGCCCGAGCTGGTAGAAGAAATCCTGGCCAACTACAAACTTACACTTGCCAGCAAACAATTGATCGTACATCGCGACTTCAAGGCGGTAAGCCTGATGAGCGACCCCATGAGTAGCGAACCGGTTTATAGTGAAACCGTACGCAGTGATATCATGCAGGGAGATAAGGTAAAATTGCATGCGGTGATTGATAACCTGATTTCAAATGCCATCAAATATACTCCTCCATCTGGCAGTATCCGCATCAGTATTGAGTTTCAAGTAGAAACCGTGGTGATTGACGTACATGATAGCGGTGCCGGTGTTATGGCCTCTGACCGCATCAGCATATTCGATCCTTTTTATCGTGGCGCCGGCCCCCACGAAGGCCTCGTGGAAGGCAGCGGGATCGGGCTTTCCATCGCAAAAGAATACGTTGATGCCCATGATGGGGAAATCAGCCTGCTGCCATCTGAATATGGCGCGCATTTTCGTGTACGTTTACCTCTGGAACCACAATCTTCATGATGAACCCTCGCAGCCACTCCCCGGCTTCCGCTTTACTATTCTGTGCTGTACTGCTGGTTTCCGCCTGCGCCCAATTGCCTAAGAGCAACCCGCCCGACGCCAATGCGAACAGCATACGTACAACCGATAACACAACCAATAACAATCAAAGCCTGCTGGAGTTTGCGGGCAGTTTCATGGATATGCCTGAAGATGCGCAAAAAAAGCAGGCCCTGCAACTCAATCAGGCTCTCGCCTCGAACAAGAGCGACCTCAGAAACAAGATGAAGCTCGCCATGGTTTACGCTCTTCCCAATAGCAAGGTGCATGACACGGGCAAGGCACAAACCTTGCTAGATGAGTTATTACGTGAAAAATTCCTGGATAGCGACCTGAAAATCATGGCAACCTTGTTACGCGACTCCATTGCTGAGAATAATAAATTGTCGCAAAAAATACGTGAAGAACAGAAGCGCGCCGATTCAGCCCAGCAGAAACTGGATGCCTCACAACAAAAGATCGGCGACCTGGAGCGCAAGCTGCAGGATCTGAAAAATATCGAGAAAGCCATGGTGGACCGTGATACCGGAACACGAAAATGAAGGCATGAGTCAATGAGCGAAGTAAAACAGAAAATCCTGACGGTAGATGATGATCCCGACATTCTTAAATTATTGGGGATGCGGCTGCAAGCCGCAGGCTATCAGGTCGTACCGGCGAAAAATGGCGAGGAAGCGTTAGCGCAGATCGCACTCAGCCGTCCCGCGCTTGTTATAAGCGATTTGCGTATGCCGGGCATGGACGGTTTAGCCCTGTTCGATGCCATTCACTTGGCGGATCCGGCATTACCTCTGATTTTGCTAACCGCACACGGCTCAATTCCGGAAGCAGTGGATGCAACCCAGCGCGGCGTATTCGGTTTCCTGACTAAGCCCTTTGACAGCAAGTCGCTATTGCAACAAGTTGAGGCAGCCTTACGCATGGGTACAGGCACCGGCACTGCGGCCAATGTCGGCGCCGACCAGATATGGCGCCAATCGATTGTGACGCGCAGTCCGCAGATGGAAAACTTGCTGGGCCAAGCCAAGCTCATGGCCATGTCTGATGCGAGCGTATTTATCCAGGGCGAAAGCGGAACCGGCAAGGAACTACTGGCCCGGGCCATTCATCAGGTCAGCCCGCGCCATGCCAAACCCTTTATACCAATCAACTGTGGCGCCATTCCCGAAGCGCTGCTGGAGTCCGAACTGTTCGGCCATAGTAAAGGCGCCTTCACGGGTGCATTGCGCGACCACAAAGGCCTTTTTCAAAGTGCCGATGGCGGAACCCTGTTTCTGGACGAGATAGGCGACATGCCGTTGCCGCTGCAAGTAAAACTGCTGCGCGTGCTGCAGGAGCGCATCGTCCGCCCTGTCGGTTCAAATACCACCATCCCCATTAATGTCCGGGTGATCTCTGCCACGCATAAGAATCTTGCCGAAGAAATGAAAGCCGGGCGTTTCCGTGAAGATCTGTATTACCGCATTAATGTCGTAGGTCTCGAAATCCCCGCATTGGCGGCACGCCGCGAGGATATTTCATTGCTGGCCAATAACTTCCTGCAATCCTTATGTGAGAAATACGGCAAGAAGCTCAATGGATTTTCTCCCGATGCCATGGAAATGCTGATCGCCGCGCCATGGCCCGGTAATGTACGGCAGCTGCAGAATATTGTTGAGCAAACCGTAGTGTTATCAACGACCCCTTTAGTGCCGGCAACCCTGGTACAGAAAGCATTACAGGATGATATCGGCAGCATTGTGCCATTTGAGTTGGCACGCAAAAACTTTGAGCGCGACTATCTGATAAAACTGCTGAAAGCCACTAATGGCAGTGTTACCCAGGCCTCCAGACTTGCGCAACGCAACCGCACCGAGTTCTATAAGCTGTTGCAACGCCATCAGTTAACCCCTGCATTCTTCAAGGAAGAAAACACCACATCCTGATGTCGTGATATAGAGACATTAATCCCTGATTAAATTCAATCACTTAAATAGACTTCACCCCTATTTGTCTGCATCCTGAGACATTTTCCCATCTCGAAAAACTCCCCTCATAAATCTTAACTATTTGATTTTTAAATGATTGTACGTCTTGGCACAGGCATTGCTAAGTTATATCCAGAATTAAAGCATCTTAAGAATTAAAACGAATGCATTAAGGGATGAAATGAAAACTGATTACTCTGATATTGCCATATCCGATACCGCTTCATGGAATGTGAAGGATATTCAATTCCTCTTCACCACTGTCGCAGTGATCGCATTCACATTGTTCTCTTTTAATTTCCAGGTACTAGCCGGGGACAAAGGTAATGCCGTGACTCCATCCGGCACTTTGCCGGTTCACACCTCTGATCTTTCAGATTTCTCCAGGCTTGATGCCAATCACGACGGCAAACTGACAATTGAGGAAGTTGCCGGGGATGAAACGCTGAAGCGTAGCTTTGCCGTCATTGATACAGATGTAAACGGCGCGATTGATAAGAACGAATATTCCGTCTTTATTCTCACCACCTCACCAAACTAAAGCGTTATATACAGAGGGAGATAAGTGATGCAAATGAACAATCTGCGCAAAACCCACCCTATCCTGCTGATATTGGCTGTCGCGATTACCGTGTTCAGTTTGTTGCTAAGTGCGGCAATTACGGGATTGATCCCAAGCCTTGCTTTTGAAAATCATGGAGCAGTGAAACATGGAGCAACAGAGCAAAGAGGTAAGAAAACAGTCTCGGATGTGATGCGGTTTTCTACAGCAGGGAATGTGCTTAACAGCGAGAGGACAGCGATTCATTTACCTGCTTATAAAAACCAGGTTCAACCGCTGATCCAGCCCAATTCTCAGCTTGATGATACTGATGAGCTATGCCCAAGCTGCGGTGAGATTGTTTCCATCAATCTACCGAAACAGGAAGCCCAGGGATATGTAATCAGGATACGCATGGAAAACGGAAGTTACCGTACCGTCACCCAATATAGCGAGCCGCATTTTAGCGTAGGTGATGAAGTCGAACTAAATAGCAGGAAATTTACACTGGCTTAAAACCCGCTAACACCGCTTAAAGAACCCCCTTTAGCGAGCCTTTTTCTCCCCGAGAAGGTTCGCTTTTTTTTGCCTATAATTCAGACTGCAACCACAGCCTTGATAGCGGGATGTGGATCGTAATTTTCCAGGACAAAGTCTTCAAAGCGGAAACTGAAGATATCTTTCACTTCGGGATTGATGTGCATTAATGGCAATGAACGCGGCCTGCGGGAAAGCTGCTCATTCACCTGATCCAGGTGGTTAAGATAGATATGCGCGTCGCCTAGGGTATGTACGAAGTCACCTAGTTTCAGCCCGCAGACCTGGGCCACCATCATGGTGAGTAATGCATATGAAGCGATATTGAAAGGCACGCCGAGAAAGATATCGGCACTGCGCTGATAGAGCTGGCAGGAAAGCTTTCCATCCGCCACATAAAACTGGAAGAACGCGTGGCATGGCGGCAGTTTCATCTGGTCTACATCGGCCACGTTCCAGGCCGAAACGATGAGCCGGCGAGAATCCGGGTTCTGCCTGATGGCATTTACGACCTGGGTGATCTGGTCTATTGACTCGCCATTGGGTTTGGGCCAGTTACGCCACTGGTAGCCATATACGGGGCCCAAATTACCGTTCTCATCAGCCCACTCATTCCAAATGGATACGCCGTTTTCCTTGAGATAGGCGATATTGGTGCTGCCCTGCAGAAACCACAACAACTCATGGATGATGGATTTGAGGTGAACCTTCTTGGTGGTAAGCAGCGGAAAACCTGCAGCCAGGTCGAATCGCATCTGGTAGCCGAAGACTGACAGGGTGCCTGTGCCAGTACGGTCTTCCTTCCTGTTGCCATGCTCCAGCACATGGCGCATCAAGTCGTGATAGACCTTCATGGCAGCTCCTAGCTCGTGTGTTGCGCGTGTTGTGTAATGAACTGTTTGATGGCCGCGACATCGGCTTCCATCACTTCGAAACGTTGCGGCAAATCTTCCAGGCCAACAA
>CAZBSR010000112.1:0-4613 GCA_964494575.1 uncultured Methylophilaceae bacterium
GTTTTTACTGGTTCGTGCTGGCTACGGAAGCCCAGATGCCGCCGGGGTATGTCAGCCCGCAACAATCCCTGCCGGAATACCTGACGCTGGTTTTGCATGAGGGTGCCGAAGATATCGTCAAATCATCGGCAACGCGTAATGTGATCGAGCAGCAGATATTGCCTGCATATTTGCCCAGGCAGCGCTGGTACTCCCCAAGACATCAGGCGCCGGAAGCGATGAGAATCGCCTTGGCGACGCCTTTGCCACCCGCTCCCGGCTCCCGGGAATTGCCTGTGCTATTAGCCGAGATCGAGGTGGCATCCGCAAGCGGCACGGAACGCTATTTACTGCCTATGGGCTTTATTAATGATAGCGGCGAGATACCGGCGCTGGCACAGCTGTTGGCCCTGGCGCGTGTACGGCTTGGGCGCAATGTAGACGTACTGAGTGATGCGTTTGCACTGGACTCATTCGTGTGCGACTTGTTGCATGCATTCAAACAGGAAACCCGTTTGCAAAGCAATGAAGGGGAATTACGTTTTACCTCCACCGAACAGCTGAAAAATACAAAGCTGAACGCTGCTTCCGAAATCCGGCGCCTATACGGCGACCAATCCAACAGCACACTGATTATCTGTGATGTGGCAGTGCTTAAACTGGTCCGCCGCATTACTACAGGGATCAACCCTGAAGCAGAGATGTCGCGCCAGCTGGCTCTGGCCGGCTACCGCAACTCGCCGCCGTTCATGGGCGAGGTGACCAGGGTTGCGGCAAACGGCGACTCGCACACCTTGATGATCCTGCAAGGATTCATACATAACCAGGGCAATGCCTGGGAATGGAGCCTGGACAGACTTAATCACGCGCTATATCAAGCCACTGTGCCAGCGGACGATTCGGTGTCCGCGGAAAATATCAGCCCGATTGAGGAGCTGACGGGCTTCGCCGCCATTCTGGGCCGCCGCCTCGGCGAGTTGCACAATGCACTTGCGCTGCCTAGTGACGATGCAGACTTTTCACCTGAGGATGCAACCCACATCGACGTGAAAAACTGGCAAACACGTGCCATTGATCAAGTACAAAGTGCTTTTGCGATACTGCAGGAAAAGACCGACTGGAGCGACGCCCAGGACCTGGAGCTGGTGAATATGCTGTTGCCCCAGCGCGACCGCCTGCTGCAAAAGATGCAAAAGCTAGGCCAGGTTAAACATCACCTGCGTACCCGCATCCACGGCAACTTCCATCTTGGCCAGATACTGGTCATTTCAGGCGATGTCATGATTATCGACTTCGAGGGAGAACCGGGCCGACCGGCTGGCCAGCACCGCGAGAAGGACAGCCCCTGGCGCGATATCGCTGGCATATTGCGTTCATTCGCCTACGCCGCCGCCTTCATCCAGCGTAATGAGAACAGGGAGGCCATTGGTGTTGATGCTGCCAGCAAAGACCAGATACTCGACCTGTATCTGGGGCAGTCGACTCAATGTCTGCTGGCAGCCTATATAGCAGCTCGCGACGGCGGGAGAGTCACCTCGGAAATCAGCCCCGTCGCCAGCAGGGCCGCTGCCGATGAGCATGGCAAGTGCCGTATCGAACCGACTTCAATATCGCCCGATGAACAGAAGCTGCTGCAGCTTTTCATGCTGGAAAAAGTCGCTTACGAGATCTGTTACGAAGCATCCAACCGCCCCGAATGGCTGAGCGTACCGCTGCAAGGCCTGGCAGAAGTCAGCAGGAAGGTATTAGAAGGCGTCGGCAGCCACCTGAATGGAGGCGCAGAGATTTCAGGCTGATGGCTGGCGATCTGCAATCCAACATGACGTCCTTAAGTCACAATGCCGTCGAACGGCTTCGCGAAAACGATGCAGCACCGGATGAGTTTACCGGCCCTGCAAGGCAGATGCGCTTCGGCGCGCAGTTGCTTGGCGAGGAGCGGACACTTTTTCGTTTATGGGCTCCCAGCGCCGCCAGCGTATCCCTGATCCTTAATCCCAGCGGACAGGATTCCCGAGAGTTGGAGATGCAGCCCGATAGCGACGCGGGCTGGTTTTGCCTTGAAGCTGAATGCCGCGCCGGCACACACTATCGTTACCGTGTCCTGAACAGGCACGGCAAGGAGCTCACAGTACCCGACCCGGCTTCGCGCATGCAAGCCAGGGGTGTGCATGGCGATAGCGTTGTAGCGGACCCAAATGCCTATGTATGGCAGCAGCCGGACTGGAAAGGCCGGCCCTGGCATGAGGCTGTTCTTTACCAGCTGCACGTGGGCATCATGGGAGGGTTCGGCGCAGCGAAAGCCGGGCTCGAACGATTGGCTGGCATGGGATTCACCGCGATCCAGCTGATGCCCATTGCCAGTTTCCAGGGTTCACGCAATTGGGGTTATGACGGTGTTCTGCTATTCGCGCCGCAAGCATCCTACGGTACGCCGGATGAGCTGAAATCCCTGGTAGATGAGGCCCACCGCCTGGGCATGATGATATTCAACGATGTGGTGTATAACCATTTTGGGCCGGATGGCAACTACCTGCCTCATTATGCGAAGCCATTTTTCCGGCACGATATGGACACACTGTGGGGCGAGTCCATTGATTTCACCCAGCCGGAAGTGCGTCATTTCTACACCGAAAATGTCATGTACTGGCTGGAAGAATACCGCTTTGACGGGCTGCGTTTTGACGCCTGCCATGCCATTGCAGACAAGAGCTGGTTATATGAAGTGGCCGAAAAGGTGGGCCGCCATTTCACCGGCAATCGCCACGTACACCTGATGGCCGAAAATGACGATAACACTGCCAGCCTGCTGGATGGCGGAGTAAAGCCCCTGGAGAGCTTCAGCAACAGCGACGCCGACAGTCCAGGCAGATTCGCGGCCCAGTGGAATGACGACGGCCATCATGTATTGCATGTCCTGCTTACCAGGGAGACCGAAGGTTATTACTCTTATTACGCAGACAAACCGGCAGAAAAATTGGCGCGCTGCCTGGCTGAAGGATTTATCTATCAGGGCGCGCACGAGCCGGGCATGCCTGTGCGCGGCGAACCTAGCGCTAACCTGCCACCCACGGCCTTTGTATTCTTTCTGCAGAATCATGACCAGATAGGTAACCGCCCTTACGGCGAACGCCTGACGACGCTGGCTCACCCCCGGGCATTGCGCGCCGCCAACGCCCTGCTATTACTTTGTCCGCACATCCCCATGCTGTTCATGGGTGAGGAATTCGGCGCCATTCAGCCGTTCCTGTATTTCACCAGCTACGACAACGAGGAACTGGTTGCCTCCATACGCGAAGGCCGCCGCAGGGAATTTTCCATATTTGCCAAATTCTCCAACCGCGACATTGCAGCCGGGATTCCCGAGTCCAATAAAGAAAGTACCTTCCTGCGCTCCATCCCGAAACCGGGCGGCGAGGATGCATCATCCGACGAATGGATGCAATGGACGGCGAATCTCCTAGCCCTGCGGCACCAGCATATTATCCCGCGGCTGGCTGGAGCCCGGTCGCTTGAGGCCTTACCCACAGGACCGGCCGCGGTAACGGCACGCTGGCGCATGGCGGACAACACCGTATTGTCAATTGCCATCAACCTCTCGGATCAATCAGCCGCTGTCAGCCTCGATGACATCGCCCATACCGCGGGCGCAGATGTGTTATTCGAAACCGATGGCGTCCTGGCTGGGCTTACCGAAGGCAGCTTGCCTGCGTACAGTTTTATCGCCCTGCTGGAGCCGGCTTCATGATCTCCCCCCAGCAGCTACAGACGGATATCGCTCACCCCTTACTGCCGCTGGATATTCGCGCTACGGCACGCATTCAACTGCATAGCGGCTTTACCTTCGATCATGCGGCAGCGCTGACGGACTATTTTTCACGCCTCGGCATCAGCCATCTATACCTGTCGCCCATCCTGACCGCGCGCGCGGGATCTACCCATGGCTACGATATTGTCGACCCGACGCAGATCAATCCTGAACTAGGCGGCGAAGCCGGGTTCATGCGTTTGGTGCACGCTTCAAGAAGCGTCGGCATGGGGCTGATCATCGATATCGTGCCCAACCACATGGGCGTGGGCGGCTCCGAAAATCCATGGTGGCAGCATGTACTGGAGTGGGGAATGAACAGCCCTTATGCGCACTGGTTCGATATCGACTGGCAGGCACAGGACCCACAACTCTTTAACAGGATTTCAGCACCTTTCCTGGGAAGCCCTTACGGTGAGGCGCTGAAATCCGGGGACCTGCAACTGAAGTACATAGCCGAGACAGGCCGACTTCAGGTCGATTATTTCTGCCATCATTTCCCCATCGCCATCCGGCATTACCCGGATATCCTAAAACCACTAGGGGCGGGAATATTACGGCCGGTGATTATCCGGGCGGAGGAAATCGACTGGGCACTGCCCTTTGACCAGATACAGGAGAGGGCAGATCTGTTATTGCAGCATCTGCGCAATATTGGCCAGACGCCGGAAGGCGCCAGGGATATTGCAGCGGCACTGGCCCGCTTCGATCCGGCCAGCAACGAAGGCCACGACACGATGCACCGCCTGCTGGATAAACAGCATTATCGCCTGACGTGGTGGCGCAACGGCGCCGATGAGATCAACTGGCGACGGTTTTTTGAGGTCAG
>CAZBSR010000113.1:0-4609 GCA_964494575.1 uncultured Methylophilaceae bacterium
GAAAATGCTAGTAAATCCGAAATATCCACGGGAAGCTCCTGTTATAATTTTTGAGCACGCTTTTTTTGAACACACTTTGGTCTAAAGCGAATTAAAAGATAGCAGATTATGACCACAATTGCCGAACGGTTGCAAGCAATCCAGGCGCGCATCCGCACTGCTGAAAGTGTTGCCGGGCGTCGTCAGAATGAAGTCCGGTTGCTGGCTGTAAGCAAAGCCCAGCCATCGACATTATTACGGGAGGCTGTCTTGGCCGGGCAGCGAATATTCGGCGAAAATTACCTGCAGGAGGCTCTGGACAAACAGGCTGACCTGACAGACCTGAATATCGAGTGGCATTTCATCGGCCCCATCCAAAGCAACAAGACCCAATCCATCGCCCAGAATTTTTCCTGGGTACACAGCGTAGATCGCCTCAAGATCGCCGAGCGGCTGAATGCGGCCCGGCCCGGAGACCTGCCTCCATTGCAGGTATGTATCCAGGTAAACGTAAGTAATGAAGACAGCAAAAGCGGTGTGCTGCCGCAAGAGGTGAACGCGCTGGCCGAGGCAATCGCAGAGTTGCCCAATCTTACATTGCGCGGGTTGATGGCGATCCCGGCGCCAACGGATGATGTCGCACTGCAACATAGGCAATTCGGAAAAGTTCGCGATCTTTATGAAACACTTTTAGCTGAAAACTCAAAACTTGCTGAGTCAGGATTCGATACTTTATCCATGGGCATGTCCGAAGATTTTCCCGCAGCAATCGCAGAGGGTGCGACAATAGTGCGCATCGGCTCAGCCATTTTCGGCGCCCGCTCCCGCGATCTCATTACTGAAAAATAAACATGTCTGATAACAGGAATTTTAAAATAAGTTTTGTTGGCGGCGGCAATATGGCAAAAGCGCTGATAAATGGGCTGACACAGCAAGGCTTTGCCGCCTCGTCCATCAACGTGGTGGAACCGGACGCCAAAAAACGTGCACAACTCAAGTCGGACTTCGGCGTAAACGTTACCGAGCAACTACCGAGCGCAAGCAACTCGGATGTCATCGTGCTGGCAGTCAAACCGCAACAGCTACGTGACCTGTCCATTTTCCTGGGCAGCCTGCTGCATAACCAACTGGTTATCTCGATTGCCGCCGGAGTGCGCAGCAAGGACTTGGCGCGTTGGCTGGGCGGCTATCAAGCCATCGTCCGCGTCATGCCCAATACTCCAGCCCAGATCCAGGCGGGGATCTCTGCCTTATTTGCGATGCAGGCAACATCAGCGTTGCAACGTGAGCAGGCGAACATGGTTTTCAGTGCGGTCGGGCAAACCCTGTGGCTGGATAACGAAGATAAATTCGATGCCGTGACTGCAGTCTCCGGGAGCGGCCCGGCCTATGTGTTCTATTTTATCGAGGCCATGCAGCAGGCAGCGATTGAGCTGGGACTGGATGTGGAGCAGGCCAGATTGCTCGGCTTGCAGACATTCCTCGGCGCCAGTCAGCTGGCTGCACAAAGCAGCAAGGCTGCAGAAGCCCTACGTGCCCAGGTAACGTCGAAAGGTGGCACCACCGAGCAGGCGTTATTGAGCATGGATACCTCGGAAGTAAAAGCTGCCATAGTCAAAGCCATCCATGCTGCGGCCACCCGCTCCAGGGAACTGGGCGACCAGCTTGGCAAAGAATAAGGGAATCAGGGCATGATCACGGACGCACTACTTTTTCTGCTGCATACACTATTGGGACTATTCACATTGGCGGTACTGTTGCGTTTCTATTTGCAGCTGACTGGCGCACCTTTCCAGAATCCTGCCTCACAGGTCGTGGTCGCACTCACCAACTTCGTTGTCAAGCCGCTACGGCGCGCAATTCCAGGCTGGCACAACCTTGATTTATCGACCTTGCTTCTCGCCTACCTGTCGCAACTGCTGTTGCAACTGGCCATCCTTTGGCTGCGTGATTTCCCGTTGTTTGTGGCCGGGCATGCCGTCTGGGTGGTCATACTGGGATTGGCGCTGGTAGGCATACTGAAGCTGAGTATTTATATCTTTCTATATGCGGTGGTCATACAGGCCATTTTGAGCTGGGTAAACCCCTATACGCCGCTGGCACCGGTGCTTGATGCGCTGACAAGACCCCTGCTCAGGCCATTACGCAGATACATTCCTACTCCCAGCGGCATAGACCTGACGCCACTAGTCGTTTTCATCGGTGCGGAATTATTACTGATCCTGTTCATTTATCCATTGGAAAAACAATTTCTGATGCTGCTATAGACAACCTGTCTGCCAGTGGCTGAGCTGGAGATAAGTTATTGGACTTTCTAGGAAATTCATTTAAAGTTAAGCTACATAAATAATTACGGCGAAGGCGATGTTGGAATGTCAGGGAAAAAGACTGAGCTAATCGTGTCGATTCTATTCTGGCCAACTCGATGCCGGATTTACAGCCCAAGTTGATAGTTAAGACCGTTAACAATGAGCAATAGTCTCGAACAACAAATCACCGAGTATCAACACTGGCGCGAGCAGCTCATGAAGGCCCTCGGCGACTATCGCGACTGGCTGCAACTCACGCAATCCTCTGATTCCCTGCAGGAATTGCGTCTTTACGACATGGAGGAGACGCTCAGGAAGGATCGCCTGGTGCTGGCTTTTGTGGCAGAATTTTCGCGCGGCAAAACCGAGACTATCAACGCCCTGTTCTTCTCTGATTTTGACCAGCGTTTACTGCCCTGCGATCCTGGCCGCACCACCATGTGTCCGACCGAAATATTCTGGAATGACCAGGAAGAGCCTTGCATCAAACTATTGCCGATAGAGACTCGCAAAAGAGACGATGGCCTGACGTTCCTCAAAACCAACCCCAATGAATGGACGAAGCTACGGCTGGATATGAGTTCTGCCTCATCGCTGAAGGAGTCTTTTCAGGAAATAGTTCGGCAGAAGGAAGTTTCGTTGGATGAAGCCCGCAATCTCGGGCTGTGGGACGACAATGATGTTTCCATGGTGCAGACCATGCAATCCAAGGGCAAGGTCGATATCCCGGTCTGGCGGCATGCGCTCATCAACTTCCCGCATCCCTTGCTTAAGAGTGGCCTGGTCATCCTTGATACGCCTGGACTGAATACACTCGGCACCGAGCCGGAGCTCACCCTGAGCATCATTCCCAATGCGCATGCCGTGATATTCCTGCTGGCTACCGATACCGGCGTCACCAAATCCGACATGCAAATCTGGACGCAATACATTCGCAACCGCGCCAGCCGAAAACTTGCTGTACTCAACAAGATTGATATCCTGTGGGATGACATGAAATCCGGCGCGGAAATCGATGCCATGATCCAGACCCAGGTGGAAACGACAGCGCGCCAGCTGGATCTCATGACCTCCAGCGTATTTGCCATTTCGGCGCAAAAAGCCCTGGTAGCCAAGATCAAGAAGGATCCGGCGTTATTGAAGCGCAGTGGGATAGGCAAGGTTGAGCAACTCCTGGCAGAGAATGTAGTGGGCGCCAAGCATGAGATTTTGCGCAACACCATCGTTAATGAAACAGCTTCCATGGTCAAAGTTTCGCGCAAGATTATCCAGCAGCGCGTAGTGGCTGCTCGCGCGCAACTGGCCGAGTTTCAGTCATTGCGCGGCCAGAATCGCGATGCCGTGCAGGCGCTTATCCTGGAGGTAAATGCCGACCGCAAGCTTTATGATTCGTCGCTAGCCACTTTCAACCATGCCGAGCAGCAGCTTGCAAAAATGGGGGAGGCCTTACTGGGCCATCTCAGCCCGGAACATGTAAACACCCTTCTCGATCAAAGCAGGAAAGAGATAGGCGACAGCTGGACAACCATGGGCTTGAACCGCAGCATGAAAGGCCTGATCAAGAAAACCACAGCACTCGCTGAACAGGTAATTGCGCAAGGCCAGAAAATAAACAATTCGGCCAATCAGCAATACCAGTTATTCCATCGCAAGCACGGTTTTGAAGAGCGCACGCCGCAAGCGTTGATGATGCAAAGTTTCACGGAACGCATGCAGTCCCTGGAAAGCATTACCGAAGAGTTTTGCGCCAATCCTGTGAATGTGATGACCGAGAAGCATTTTCTGGTGCGTAAGTTCTTTCATAGCCTCGGCCGCCAGGTACAAGCCATATTTGAAGCGACACATCAGGAAACCAATAAATGGCTGCTTGACGTGCTTGCGCCATTAAAAATGCAGATAAACGAGCATGAAACGGTCCTGAAAAAACGCACCGAATCCCTTATGCAGGTATATCAGAATGCGGATCTGCTGAAGAAGAACATGGCGACGGTGGAAGCGGATTCATCAAGATTAAACAACCAAAGCGCCAAGCTCGACCAACTGCTGTTGGTGCTGATGAAAGCGGCAAAACCTGCACCTGCCGCAACCACAGCGGCGCCGGAAAAACCGGTAGCCATAGCTATCTAGCCGCAGCCATCCCTTCTACAGCAGGACAATATCGAAAGTCTCCTGGGAAAACTGCATCTGGCTATCGCCGGAAGACTCATTGGTACTTGAACGCTCCGAGAATGTTTGCAGCGAAACCGGCTTGCCGATGAAATCCGACAAATTGGCCAGGCTTTGCGATTCCTCATCCAGCAACAAATCAATGACCGCCTGCG
>CAZBSR010000114.1:0-4577 GCA_964494575.1 uncultured Methylophilaceae bacterium
CAGCCAGGGCTGCGGTCGCGCCCAGGCCTACGAGGCCGGCAACTGCGAGGGTGATGAGGGATTTTTTCATTGTATTGCTCCAGGTAATCCAACAATTATTTAAATAATTATTTAATAACAGGCGGATAGCGCTACTTGTTGATTAAGTAATAGTAATTTGACGAGGCATTATCACTAACGCGAATACGGTCTTCTGCGCGTTACCGCACAGAAGGGCCCAGATGTTGCGAATAAACAACACTATTTGCGCAGCAAGTCTGCAGCGCGCCATAAATACCAGGTTGCAGTTGAGCGGTATGGGCTCCATGCCTCGCCTATCTTCGCCAGTTCCTTGGGAGCTGGCTGTTTGTCTAGGGCTTTGAGCAGGCGCCAGCCCTCCCGCACGCCAAAGTCATCAACCGGCAGGACGTCTGGGCGTTCCAGCGTAAAAATAAGCAGCATCTCTACTGTCCAGCGCCCAACGCCGCGCAATGAAACCAGGCGCTTGATCAACTCGTCATCGCTTAATGCCATGGCGGACTCCCGGGTGGGAATTGTTCCGTCCTGCATCTTTTCGGCAATGCCGCGGATGGTGGCGACTTTGGATCCCGAAAATCCGCAGCTGCGTATCAATTGCTCATCTGTCGCAAGGATGCTGGTAGCGGACGGGAAAGTCTCATCTGGATAAAGCGCCAGGAACCGGCCGAATATGGCTTCGGCGGCGCGCGCATGCAGTTGTTGATAGGCGATCGAACGTATCAGGCCTTCATAGGGTTCTCGCTGCGCCTTGGGCTGCAAGCCGCATGGGCCGACTTGCGCGATTATGCGGGCGAGGTCGTCATCCTGTGCGCTAAGGTGGGCGATAGCGGGGTCGTTTGCCCCGGTCTTGGAATGATTCAAATCTAGCCTGCTTTCCTGAATGTCAGATTGATGCGCTTACGCCCAAGAACAGGATGCTCCCCATCCTTTAATGGCGCAACGCCATGAAAGGCCAGCCTTGCCGGCCCGCCCCACACGGCAACATCGCCATGTTGAAGGAGGTAGCGTTGAGGCCGGTCACTACGTTTGCTGCCGCCAAACAGGAATGTTGCCGGCAAACCCAGTGAAACGGACACAATCGGCGCTGCAAAGTCCCGCTCATTTTTATCCTGGTGCAGCGTTAATCGCGTGGCGGGTTCATAGCAATTGATCAGGCAGGAATCGGGGTGGAAGTTCTCAAACCCAGCCTGTGCTGCCGCACTGGCCGCAATATCCAAGAATACTTGCGGCATGGCTGGCCAGGTTTCTCCGCTATCCGGATCGACTGCGTCGTAACGGTAACCGCGGCGATCAGATACCCAGCCCAACTCTCCGCAGTTGGTCATGGCCACCGACATGACAAAGCCGCCCGGAGTGACCATATGGCGGAAAGGCGCTGCGGCAGCGATGATTAGCACCTGCTCCAGCAGGGCATTGGATGCATCTAGTGCAAAACCGTGCAGCAGGACTGCGCCATCTGCCAGAGATTGCTGTGGGGGTGCAGGTGCTTCATCGAAAAGGGCTAGGGTCAGCATGAATGCTTCATGTGGAATGATTGAGCCTGACTATTCTGAGGGCGATTTGTCCCGGTGAAACTCCGTCTCTTGCTTTTGAACCCAGGTCGCCGATAAATGCTGATCAGGCCTCCGGTCTCTCTATGGTCCCGGTCGAAAGATGGATTTCGCGCAGGAAGCAGAGCAAGGCACTAATAAGCGCCAGCATGGCAGTAATGAACAGCATTGAAACCACGCGCGAAGAATCTAGTCTAAGTTCCGAGCCTACGAATAGGGCAGCAATGACGATACACACCAGCAAGGCGGCGACGGTGCTCAGGCTGATGGCCCAGTGAACCCAGCGCGACCTGCGCAACAGCGTTGTCATCTCCTCATTTTTTTTAAGCTGGGTTTGGTCGCCGGATAGGGAGATGACACGGAATCGATCCACGATGCGGGCCAGCCGATTGGCCATGACGGCGAGGATCGCGCCGATACCGGTAAGCAGGAAGACGGGTGCCACAGATAGCTGAATGGCGTTGGCAACAGTAGAGATAGTCATGGCTTCTTGCATACAAAATATCCATATAAAAATTACATTTTAATGGTGAACCGGCTAGGGTGAGTTATCAAACATACAGAATTAGTCGGATAATGTTAACTGAGAAATATGAAAGAATCATTTTGCACATCAAACTGATGTGAGCGTTTAGCCAGGGTGGATATATGTTCGGTTTTACTGCACTTGAATTAGCCAGGATCCAGTTCGCTTTTACCATTTCGTTCCATATCATTTTCCCCGCGATCACTATCGGCCTTGCCAGCTATCTGGTGGTGCTGGAGGCAAACTGGCTGCGCACCAAAGAGCAGGTATACAAGGATCTATACCATTTCTGGCTGAAAATATTCGGCGTTAATTTCGGCATGGGCGTGGTCTCCGGGCTGGTGATGGCATATCAATTCGGCACCAACTGGAGCTTTTTCTCCGAAGCTGCTGGCAGTATTACCGGCCCATTGCTGGCCTATGAAGTACTGACAGCCTTCTTCCTCGAAGCGGGGTTCCTTGGCGTGATGATGTTCGGCTGGAACCGCGTGGGGCCAGGGCTGCATTTTTTCTCCACCGTGATGGTTGCACTGGGTACCCTGATCTCCGCTACCTGGATACTGGCTTCGAATAGCTGGATGCAGACACCTCAGGGCCACGAGATCGTCAACGGCATCATGGTGCCGGTAGATTGGCTACAGATCATTTTCAACCCTTCCTTCCCTTACCGCCTCATGCATATGAGCGTCGCGGCTTTTTTGGCTACCGCCTTGTTTGTCGGGGCTTCGGCCGCGTGGCACCTATTGCATAAAAAAGATAACCCGGCCGTGCGCAAGATGCTGTCGATGGCGATGTGGATGCTGTTGATCGTTGCCCCGATACAGGCTGTGATCGGCGATTTTCACGGGCTGAATACACTCAAGCATCAACCGGCGAAACTTGCCGCGATCGAAGGGCATTGGGAGAATAAACCCGGCGAAGCCATGCCGCTGACGCTTTTCGGCTGGCCGGATATGGAGAAGGAGGAGACGCGCTTTGCGCTCGATATACCGCGCCTCGGCTCGCTTATCCTTACGCATAGCTGGGATGGGCAGATCAAGGGGTTGAAAGAATTCCCGCGTGGAGACAGACCCAATTCCACGGTTGTGTTCTGGACGTTCCGCGTGATGGTCGGGCTGGGTGTGCTCATGATCCTGCTCGGGCTCTGGAGCTTCTGGCTGAGAGTTCGCGGTGGCATGTATCAAAGCCCGTTATTCCTGCGTGCTGTGGTTTGGATGGGCCCCACTGGCCTCATTGCGCTGCTTGCCGGATGGTTCACTACCGAGATCGGCCGGCAGCCCTGGATCGTGTACGGTGTGATGCGCACTGCGGATGCTGTCTCCCATCATCCTGCCAGCTCGCTGGCGATTACGCTGGGCTTGTTCATCGTGGTCTATTTCTCCGTGTTCGGAATAGGGGTGGCTTATATCCTGCGGCTGGTGCGGCTTGGCCCATTTGCGCATGAAGGTGACCTGCCTATCGCAGACGGTCCGGGCCAGGAAGGGCTCCGGCCCATATCGGTGGTGGACCAGAACCTGCCCACTAATATCTCCGTTAACCTGCCTTCTTCTGACAAGGATCAGTCATGAGCTTCGATATATCTTTAATCTGGGCAGGCATCATCTTCTTTTCCATCATGATGTATGTGGTGATGGATGGTTTTGACCTGGGGATAGGCATGCTGTTTCCCTTTGTCGAGGGCCGCGAAGACCGGGATGTGATGATGAATACGGTAGCCCCGGTATGGGACGGCAACGAGACTTGGTTGGTGCTTGGCGGGGCCGGCCTGATGGCGGCTTTCCCGCTGGCTTATTCGGTCGTCCTGAGCGCCTTGTACCTGCCCATCATCTTCATGCTGCTAGGACTGATTTTCCGCGGCGTGGCTTTCGAGTTCAGGTTCAAATCACTTGATCATGAGCGACATATCTGGGATAAGGCGTTTATTGGCGGGTCTGTGGTGGCTACTTTTTCCCAGGGCGTGATTCTCGGTGCCTATATCAGCGGTATTCCTGTAGTGGATCGCGCCTATGTGGGCGGTGCCATGGACTGGCTGACGCCATTCTCGGTTTTTACTGGCGTAGGGGTCGTTTTGGCCTATGCCCTGCTGGGTAGCACATGGCTCATCATGAAGACAGAAGGGGATTTGCAGAAACGCATGATCGAGGTAACCCGGCCGCTGGGCTGGATTGTTCTGGTGACTATCGTCGTCGTGAGTATCTGGACGCCATTGGCGCATTCGGAAATCGCCGCGCGGTGGTTCGATTATCCCAATTTCCTGTACTTGAGCCCGGTACCTTTCCTGGTGGCGCTGAGCATGTATCTGCTGATGCGCTCATTGAACAAAACCCCGGAGATATCGCCTTTCCTGATTGCGCTGGCGCTGATCTTTCTGGGTTACCTCGGCCTGAGCATCAGTATCTGGCCTTACCTCATCCCGCCCGAGATCACTATCTGGCAAGCCGCAGCACCGCGCTCAAGCCAGCTGTTCACGCTGGTGGGTACAG
>CAZBSR010000115.1:0-4502 GCA_964494575.1 uncultured Methylophilaceae bacterium
TCATAGGCGATCATGTGACCATCGGCCACAAGGTGATTCTGCATGGCTGCACCATAGCGGATGAGTGCCTGATCGGCATGGGCAGTATCGTCATGGATAAAGTCATTGTGCAAAAACACGTGCTGCTCGCTGCTGGCAGCCTGGTGACCGAAGGCAAGGTGCTGGAAAGCGGCTATCTTTATATGGGCAGCCCGGCCAAAAAAATACGCCAGTTGACGCAAAAAGAGCTTGAACATTTTATGTATTCGGCGAAGCATTACATAAAGCTGAAAAACAACTATCTGATCACCCCGGCGCGTTGATTTTCTGGTGCGTGATTGGTATATCCGAGATGACCTGAGTAATTCCGGTGCTTTAATTCCGGGGCCTTTTGAATTTCTGTGGTGATTATTTCTGTAGCGAGGTTTTATGAATAAAGTTATCAAGTCCGACGCGCAGTGGCGTCAGCAGCTCACGGATATCCAGTATGAAGTAGCACGCCATGCGGCAACAGAGCGTCCCGGCACCGGTCAGTACAATAGCCATAATGAGCCGGGAATCTACACTTGCGTTTGCTGTAATACGCCCTTGTTTGCGTCTGACACCAAATTCGATGCGGGATGCGGCTGGCCCAGTTATTTCAGGGCGCTTGACCCGGCTAATGTGCGCGAAATACCGGACAGCACGCATGGCATGTTCCGCACCGAAGTCGTCTGCAACGTGTGCGATGCGCATCTCGGACATGTTTTCAGTGACGGCCCGCCGCCTACCGGCCTGCGCTACTGTATCAATTCCGCGTCGCTGAACTTCGAGGCTTTTGACGCCAACAAGTGATGTGGCCAAAGTCTGAATCAAGGGCAAATCAGGCAGCAAATTAGATTCGAGTAAATTCAGGAGACAGCCATGCGTTATAAATTGCTAGGCCAGACCGGCTTGTATGTATCGGAGCTTTGCCTCGGCACCATGACCTTCGGCGGCAAAGGCTATTGGGAAGTGATGGGCAACCTGAAGCAGGATGTTGCCACCAGCCTGGTAAAAGAATCATTCGATGCCGGCATCAATTTTATCGATACCGCCAATGTCTATTCATTCGGCGAGTCGGAAACGCTGCTGGGCCAGGCTATCAAATCGCTGGGGCTGCCGCGCGATGAACTGATCATCGCCACCAAATCTACCGGTATCATGAACGAGTTGCCGAACGGGCGTGGTCAGTCGCGGCACCATATCCTGAATGAAGTGGATGCCAGCCTTAAGCGGCTGCAGCTTGACCATATCGACCTCTACCAGCTACATGGATTTGACCCGCTAACGCCGCTGGAAGAGTCGCTCAGCACACTGAATGACCTAGTGCGCTCGGGCAAGGTGCGCTATATCGGCCTGTGCAACATGGCGGCGTGGCAGGTGATGAAAGCGCTGGCGATATCGGATAAACGAGGCTGGGCGCGCTTCCAGAGTGTGCAGGCTTACTACACCATTGCAGGCCGCGATCTGGAGCGTGAAATAGTGCCCATGCTGCAGGACCAGAAAGTCGGGCTGATGGTATGGAGTCCGCTTGCCGGAGGCCTGCTCAGCGGTAAATTCTCGCCTGACGGCAAAGGCCCGGATGGCGCAAGGCGCGCCAGTTTCGATTTCCCGGTGGTGGATAAGGACAGGGCTTTCCGCTGCGTGGATGTCATGCGCCCGATTGCCGAGCGCCTGCAGGTTTCGGTAGCGCAAATAGCACTCGCCTGGCTGTTAAACAAGGATTACGTGACGTCGGTCATCATCGGCGCCAAGACTACGACGCAGTTGCAGGACAACATTGCGTCCACGAAAGTAGACCTGAGCGAAGCCGATATGAAGGCGCTGGACGAGGTCAGCCTGCTACCGCAGGAATACCCGGGCTGGATGCTGGCGCTGCAGGGAGGCTATCGCGCCAAGCCGCCAGTTAAGGATTAACTCAGGGATTAGCGCTGCCCTTTAGCGGTAAAGCTGATCCAGGCTCAGGATTGCCTTCGGCCAGCAGGCGGTTGCGCACAAAATTGATGTGGCCGCGCAGCCCGTAAAACATATCGCCAAAAGATGCGGGTATTTTCGTCCGGTTCAGTGCGCTTTCAATGTGGGCAAGCTGTTCCAGCAACTCCTCGCGTTTGGACATGTCGGTGGGGACGTCAAAAGCCCTGTGCTCCAGCTCCAGCAGCGCCTTGTACCATGGGTAGATGCGCGACTGGATATGCCAGCGATAGATGAATGGCACGATTCTCATGGCCGGAATCAGCAGCAATGCGATCGGTATCAGGACCGCGAGCAAGCGGTTCAGCAGGCTCGCCACCCAGAATGGGAAGCTGCGATACAGAAAGCTTTTACCGGATGCATAGTAGCGCTCGGCATCGGGGCTGATGCGGAACTCGTGCTCCAGCGGCGCGGGGAATTCACCGCTTTTCCTGAACATCCCGGCAGAGCCGTGGACTTCTTTTGCCGCTTCGAGCAACACATCGGACAGTGCGGGATGCAGGCTGTCGCGCGCGACCAGGTCAACCGCAGGGGCAACCAGGTACAGGTCGTTGACCGGGATATTTTTGCCCAGGTCCAGCGCGCCTTCGGGCAATACCAGCTTGTTCAGGTATTTGATGCGCCGCGTATAGCCGTCGGCCTGGGTGAAGTTGAATATATTGATGCCCGGTGTCTGCACCAGTGTCTTCATTACCTCCACCGATACGCTGTCGCCCATCACGAATAGTGCATCCACACGGTTTTCCAGCAAGCTCTTCACCGCATCATCTTTTTTGGTATGCACCAGCGTGGTATTGCTGCCCGGCTCGATACCATTTGCTTTCAGGATGGCGAGCGCCAGCGTGTTCGTGCCGCTGCCTTCTTCACCGATATCCAGCCGGTGGCCGGCGAAGTCTGAGATGAGCCTCTTATTTTCGCCGCGGTAGAAAATCAGCAGCGGCTGGTATGAGATGCTGCCGAGCGACATCAGGTTTTCGATATTGAATCCTTCTGTTTCGCCGCCTTGCACGAAGGCGACATCGACTTTGACGCGCCGGTCAGCCAGCTTCTTGAGGTTATCGGTAGAGCCGTCGGAAGGCAGTATGGTTAACGTGACGCCCTCCTTCGCCAGCAGCTTTTTATACTTCTCTGCATTTTTCTGGAAAATGCTGCCGGGAGGGCCGCTGGCGATGGTGAGGCGCGTAGGTGCTGCGGAATTGAAAAACGTGAAGGCACCTATGCATATGACCAGGACGAAACTCAGGATGACGATTATGAACAACAGGATGCTGCGCCCGTACAGCTCGGTTAATTTAGCCCAGGTCTTCTTCAGGTAGATTTTTATAGAGCCCATAAGATGAGGTCCTTGTTAGTTACCGTGCTTAAATAGAAGCAGATAGTGGTGCATAAAATCGCAGCAGGCAATCAGCATATGCCCAAGCGTGTCATTTGAAGACTTTACTGCGATAGAGTTTTGTCGCGCAAGATTCCGGAGGTCACCCGCAGAATGCCGGATAAGTCTATGGCCGACGTAACTGCATCAAAGCCGGCGTCTTTCAGCAATTGGGTGACGCTTTCTGCCTGGTCGTAACCATGTTCAAGCATGAGCCAGCCCTGCGGGTTCAAGTAATCTGGCGCCTGGCTGACAATCTGCCGGATGCAGTCCAGCCCGTCCTTGCCTGCGACCAGGGCGCTGGATGGTTCAAAACGTAAATCGCCCTGCTTCAAATGAACATCCTGCTCGGCGATGTAAGGCGGGTTGCTGATAATCACGTCAAAAGTCTGGCCTGGCAGCGCGCTGAACCAGTTGCTCAGGAGGAGCTGCACATTTTCTGTATTCAGGCGCTTTGCATTGTCCTGGGCAACAGCGAGCGCGGCAGGCGACGCATCTACCGCCGTGACTTGTGCCTGCGGCCTTTGTGCAGCGATTGCAATGGCGATGGCTCCGGTGCCGGTACCGAGGTCGAGCACAGAGCAGATTTGATTTAAGGGGATTTTATCCAGTGCTGCATCTACTAAAGTCTCGGTATCCGGGCGGGGAATCAGCGTATCCGGCGTAACGATAAAATCCAGTCCGTAAAATTCGCGCCTGCCGAGTATGTGGGCAATAGGTTCGCCATTTAAACGACGATTTAACAATGCCTCAAACACCGCATGGATATTGGCTCCCAAGCCATTAGAATCGAGCGTATCGCTTTCATGTGCCAAAAGCCAGGCGCGATTGACATTCAAAGCGGTTTGCAGGAGCAGTTGCGCCTCCAGCTTCGCTTCGCCAGGCTCAAGGGCCAGGGCTGCCGATATCCGTTTCTGTGCCTCTAGCCAGGTTGCGCGGATCGTCCCGGACAATTAGGAATCTTCGCCAAGGCTCGCGAGCAGCTCGGCCTGGTGCTCATTGGACAAAGCGTTCACCAGTTCGTCCATATCGCCCTCCGTGATCGCATCGATCTTGTAAAGCGTGAGATTGATGCGGTGATCGGTGATGCGTCCCTGCGGATAATTGTAGGTGCGGATGCGCTCGGAGCGGTCGCCGCTGCCGATGAGGGATTTTCTCT
>CAZBSR010000116.1:0-4483 GCA_964494575.1 uncultured Methylophilaceae bacterium
AACTAATCTCTATGGGGAGCTCATTAAAAATCTGCCTGGTGGCGGAAGGCCAGGCTGATGTTTACCCTCGGCTCGGGCCTACATCGGAATGGGATACGGCGGCTGCGCAATGTGTATTGGAACAGGCGGGCGGGCAGCTTGTGGGTACAGACGGGAAACCATTCGTGTATAACACCAAGGCATCCTTGCTTAATGCAGAATTTTTTGCGAGGGGAGCCACGCCACACGCGTGGCAGCAATATCTTGAATAAACTACTTATAAAACTGAAAGAATCATGAAACCGACACTTAGCTTATTATCATCGCTCCTGATCCTGGCTAGCCTCTCAGTCCAGGCTGAATCAACGGACTTTACTTCTGACTTGAAAGCCTGCGGCCAGGCTGTATTCAACGGCGATAATGCCAAGGCATTGGCTATTGCAGAGAAAGTGCTTAAGCAGGACCAGGCGAACCGCACCGCCTTGTTATGCAGAGGCCGCGCCAATAGTGGCTTGGGGCAGCATGACCTGGCTTTGAGCGATCTGCAGGCGGCGGAAAAGTTGTCCGTTACGCCGCTGGAACATATGAAGGGACTGACCTTCATCGCGAATGCGCAAAGAGATGCCAAGAACTACAACGAGGCCCTGTCCTCATACCGGCAGAGTCTGGCGATTGCACAAGCACAGAAGGACAGGCAATTTGAGCGCATCAACCTGAACCAGATCGGCGATACGCTGACTGCCTCGAACCAGCTTGATGCAGCGCTGCAAAGCTATCTCGCCGCAGGCAAGCTGGACGCTAACGACAATGAGCGTGCCGAAGGCTACGGCCTCATCGCTGCGGCTTATGAAGCTTTGGGTCAGCACGATAAGGCTATCGAAAACCAGGTCAAGGCGACAGTCATGGAAGAGCGCGCCGGTGAGCTGGATAACTATGCAAATGCCTATCTTGAACTGGGGCGCATTTATACCGCAGCCAAAGATTACCCGAGAGCGGAGAAATCCATCAACAAAATTGTCAAACTCAGTAAAGACCAGGGCGGCCCTTATTGGGAAGCCAAGTCTTACTACTATCTGGCCCGCACGAAAATAGCTGCCGGGGACGCGGCAGCGGCCAAGCCATTACTGGCTGACGCATTGCGCATCAGCCAAGAGGTCGGCGACCAGCCATTGAGCGAAGAAATAAAGCAGGCTCAAGCCCAATTGAATTAGATGTAAGGAGAGGGTGGTTTTCCCGACTAACAGGCATGGATCAGTCCAGATAGCCATTTCCAGGAGATATACATGTTAATCGGGAAAAAACCAGATATTGCCTCATCTGAAATCACGCCGCGTGAGGTTTTCGAAAACCGGCGCCAGTTCATCAAGGCAGCAGGGTTCGGGCTGATAGCAGGGGCCGCTGCAGCCACGGGCCTTATTCCCACAATGGCGCAGGCGGCGACCTCGCAACGGCAGAAGATAGCCGGATATACCAAAACAGCTTATGGCGCAGGCGAAAAGCTGACGGATTACGAAGACATCACCACTTATAACAATTTTTATGAGTTCGGTACCAGTAAAAGCGAGCCGGCAGTCAATTCCAAGTTGTTCAAGCCCCGCCCCTGGACGGTGGCAATCGAGGGCGAAGTTAAAAAACCCCGGCAAATATCCATCGAAGACATTTTCAAGATAGCTCCGCTGGAAGAGCGTATCTACCGCATGCGCTGTGTTGAAGGCTGGTCCATGGTGATTCCATGGGTAGGGTTGCCCTTGGCCCAGCTCATCAAATTTGCCGAACCTACCGCCAATGCCAAATATATTGAATTCATATCCCTCGGTGACCCGCTGCGGATGCCAGGCGTCAATATCCCCGTGCTCGACTGGCCTTATGTGGAAGGCTTGCGCATGGATGAAGCCATGAACCCGCTGACCATCATGGCTGTAGGCTTGTATGGCGAGGTATTACCCAACCAGAATGGTGCGCCCATGCGACTTGTAGTACCTTGGAAATACGGCTTCAAGGGAGCGAAATCCATAGTGAAGATAAGATTTACCGAAAAGATGCCGAATAGCGCATGGATGAAGGCTGCTCCCAATGAGTATGGTTTCTACGCCAATGTGAACCCCACGGTCGAACATCCGCGCTGGAGCCAAAGCACTGAGCGCCGCATTGGTGGCGGCTTGTTCTCTCCGCGCATCAAGACCCAGATGTTCAATGGATATGCAGAGCAAGTGGCCCAGCTATATACCGGCATGGATCTGCGCAAGAACTTCTAGTGCTTTAGCAACTGGCCCTCCAATAGCATGACTTTCAAATCGCCCAATAAAAAGCAGTTGGCCTGGATAAAGGCTGTGCTATTCCTGCTGGCGCTTATCCCATTGGCAAGGCTGTTCTGGCTTGGCTTCAAAGATGACCTGACTGCAAACCCCATTGAGTTCGTGGAGCGCTCACTCGGCACCTGGGCGCTGGTGATGCTGCTTATCACCCTCAGCATGACGCCCATCCGCCTGCTCACCGGCATGACCTGGCAGATTCAGCTACGCCGCATGGCAGGCTTGTTCATGTTCTTTTATGCATGCCTGCACTTCTTGACCTACATCTGGCTGGACCAGTCATTCGACTGGGCGGCGATTATAAAAGATATCGCCAAGCACCCTTATGTACTCGTGGGCTTTAGTGCTTTTGTCCTGGCAATCCCTTTGGCAGCGACTTCAAACAAGGCGGCCATACAACGCCTGCGCGAGCGCTGGAAAAAGCTGCATATGCTGATATATCCAATCGCCATCCTGGCCATCCTGCATTTCTGGTGGCTGGTAAAAAAGGATATTCGAGAGCCCCTGATCTATGCACTGGTACTGGCAGTGTTGCTGGGTATTCGCGTTTATTACAAATCTCCACATTGGCACCAGCGAATAAAGAGGCTGGTCACAGCAAACAACTGATTCATATGTTTTTGAAAGCATATTTTGGAAAGACGGGGGAGGGTAGATGCAGTTCGTCAAATACAGCTATTTCTACGTGGTTGATGCCTTGGATCAATTGGCATTCGTTATTCCGCCGCTGCTATTACGGCTGATCCTAGCCTGGGAGTTTGGGGAGGCAGGCTACGAAAAGCTGATTGGAACCAACTGGTTTGGCGATGTTATTTTCCCGTTTCCATTTAATCTGCTATCTCCGACCTTAAGCTGGAATATATCGATGTGGTTTGAGCTGGTAGGCGCCGCAGCGCTGGTTCTGGGCCTTGCCTCACGGTTCTTTGCAGTTTCGCTGATGATTCTGACGGTCGTTGCGATAGCTGCAGTGCACTGGCCGGAACACTGGGATACATTGAATGAGCTATGGATGGGATATCGCATTATCGATGAAAAGGGAGACGGTTTTGGCAACTACAAATTGCCGCTGATATATCTGATTATGTTCCTGCCCTTGGTGTTTGGCGGCGCCGGTAAGATCAGCCTAGACTACTGGATAAAAATAAAATATTTTAATTATAAATAACAACAGGTTAATTAATTAATGTGATATTTTACATTATAAAATAATGTCATCTTTTATTGCGGGATAAAGGCATTTAGGACAGAATGCCAACCAAGGTAAGTAAATAAATAGCTTATTAGTAGCTATATCTCAAAGTTTGTCATCGGGGTTTTTCGATCTCGCAACTATAAAAAGGAGGACACGATGCAATATCAAATCGATATTTTTCTCGCATCTCTAAATCAATTCTGGCAGCAAGTCGCCACATTTTTCCCCAAACTGCTTGCAGTCATAGTCATTCTGTTCTTTGGCTGGTTTTGTGCAAAAGCCGCAAGGATAGGGGTTAAGCGCGTACTTGAGCTGATCCATTTCGATCAATTCGCTGATAGATCCGGTCTGGAGACTTTCCTCAAACATAGCGAATTCGACCTGACGTTAAGCGGTGTAATCAGCCAGGTGGTTTACTGGCTGGTCATCCTGCTGTTCGTTATCACCGGCGCCAATATCCTGGGGCTCAATGAAGTTGCGCAGATGCTGCATCAACTGGCCAACTATCTGCCCAAGATCATTATCGCTATCATCATCATGCTGTTTGGCACCTTGCTAGCGAGATTTGTTAATCGATTGGTATTTGCTTGGCTGCATGGCATCAAGTTCGAGGGTGCATTGACGATCAGTACTTCGGCTGAATATGGCGTCCAGATATTTGCCTTATTCGTGGCTCTTGAGCAGCTTGATATCGGCACTCAGATGCTCACAGCCTTATTCATCATCATGTTTGGGGCCGTCTTCCTGGCACTTGCGATAGCCTTTGGCCTTGGCGGCAAAGACTGGGCTACCAAGATCATCAACGAGCGTCAGAAAAATAAATAGTTATTTTCAATATCACCTTTAAACGCCTTCTTCGTGAAGGCGTTTTTATTTTTACTTGAATGAATATGAGAGGGTTCAATAACACGGTAAATATCTTAGTGGTGACCGATTGTTTAATTTTACATAATATACATTATGCGAAGTGACTTCTTGGCGTGTGACCCAAGGAGTCAAG